>CAMPGV010000001.1 GCA_946885745.1 uncultured Candidatus Saccharibacteria bacterium
TTACTTAACTTCTTACTGTCCGTCAGGCCTTCAATTGAAACCCCACCAAGCACTACCGCTCCAACTACGAGTGGCCCTGCCCACGGCCCACGGCCAACCTCATCTATACCAAGAATCATATGTATCTATTCTACAGATTTTGTAGACACAAAAAAACACCGCCGTAATGGCGGTGTTTTTTAAGCGATATTATTTTGCTTCTTCACTGGCTTCTTCGGCCTTAGGAGCTTCAGTCACCTTGTTAACTTCTTCGCGGTTAAAGTCTTTAGCAGCGAGACGAGCGCTCTTACCGCTACGGCCACGCAGGAATGACAGGTAGTTACGGCGAACCTTAGCACGGCGCATGATTTCAATCTTCTCTACGAGTGGGCTGTGGAGAAGGAAGCTCTTCTCAACGCCGACACCGCTTGCAATCTTACGGACAGTAATACGGCTCGTGTGTGACTTCTTGTTGTCAGTACGGATGACAAGACCTTCAAAGATCTGGACACGCTCTTTGTTGCCTTCTTTAATCTTCTGGTGAACGCGAACTGTGTCACCGCTGCGAGCGTCAACAACGCCAGCTTTTTTCTGCTCTTCGTTAACTTTTTGGATTAGTGCGAAACTCATAATTTTTACCTCAGTTAATATCTTGCTGCCTATTAGCTGGCCACGTAGTTGTACGGCTACGGCTCCACGCCATTGAACAAGATGTTTAATCTATACAATCAATCGTTGATTATAGCATACTTATGCGTAATTTGAAAGGGGTTAGACTACTTTTACTCAGGCAGATAGCCGGTTTTTACCAAGGCTTGGTGCGCCAAAACAGATTTATTACCATACGCTGCAAAAACTTCCGGATTTAGGCAATGAATATCTTTAATCTCAGATCCGATTGGAATCACCAGTTCATCGGCCGGCACCGCCAAGCCGGCCTCAAAAACGGTCCAGTGTAGCATCAGTTCGCCGCGGCCAGTCGCAACAGGTCCACTTACGGTTGTACGTAGTACAAAATCCGTTAACTGTGCTTTTTTAATACCGATCTCTTCATGAAGTTCGCGTAGAGCCGCAGTGTCAGGATTCTCGCCACGGTCAATACCACCACCCGGTAGATTGTATCGACCGCTTTTTCGGCTTTCAACAAAAATAACATTGTTACTTTCGTCACGAATGATCACCTTAGCAGCAGGCCTCACTTCGCGTCCTTTTGAAGTAATCAAATTCATAATTATGATATTATATCACTATTATAAATTTAGTCAATTATTACTAGATGACTCGATTAACTTCTTCGAGCGTTGTTTCGCCGCGAAGTGCCGCAAGAACACCGGCCTGCAGTAACGACACCATACCCTGCCTCTTTGCCGTAGCTTCAATCTTCTCTACATGGACGTCGGAAACATCACCACGAAGAAACTTCTGAATTTCCTCGTCTACTATGAGCTGTTCCATAATTACCATGCGGCCCTGGTAGCCAAAAGGCACATCCTCACTAGGAGCAGGCTGCCACAATTGAAAATTCTCTAGATCGGGCCGTTCAACACCCTCTGGTAGATCTGCCAAAACGTCGCGGACATAACGCTTCGTGGCCTCATCGGGCTCATAGGCCTGCTTTGTAGTATCATGTAGGCGACGCACCAGGCGCTGGGCAATAACCAGACGAATAGCCGAACTAAAGATAGGATTAACGCCTATTAGGTCAATCATACGACTAAAGGCAGCGCTTGCTGAAGTAGCGTGGAAGCTCGATAGCACCAAGTGTCCTGTAATTGACGCTTGAATCGCTGTACGGGCAGTATCCTGGTCGCGAATCTCACCCACCATCACAATATCCGGGTCAAGACGCAAAATCGAACGTAGCGAATCGCCAAATGTCTGACCAGCCGTAGTATCGATTGGGATCTGCGAAATACCAGTGAGTCCGTACTCGATTGGATCCTCCAGGGTAATAAGTTTGCGATCGGGCGTATTGAGCGCATTGAGCATACTATAAAGCGTTGTCGACTTACCCGAACCGGTCGGACCGACCATCAGGACCATACCGCGCGGATGACTGATGACCTCATCGATCTCCTTGCGCTGAGCATCAGGAATGCCTAATAGATCAAGATTTAGCAGCTTTTCATCAAAATTAAAGAGGCGCAACACTGCATCCTGACCATGCATCGTCGGCACAGTCTCGACACGAATATTTAATACATGGGTCGCATCGCCACGGGTGATTTCTTTTTGCATATGCCCCGACTGAGGCTCAGTTGCTGCTGTCGATATATTACTGCGACTTGCTAGCTCACCCATAACAACACGATAGCGGTCTTTTTCTAACTCAGCCACCGCATGGAGCGCACCATCTACACGCATCCTGATACGAATAGCCTCTCGCGTATTTTCAATATGAATATCACTCGCCCCAAGACTATCAGCCTGGCTAATGATGTAGTCAAAGAGTTGGTCACTAGCAACACTATTAAGCGTCTTGCTTACTTGGGAAATAGTGTCGCTATCGCCGTGTCGTGCGATTTTAATATCGTCGTAAATGACTTCTTTTGGCGGGTCGTAACGCTGCATGAAGGCGCGAAACCCACTATTGCTAATCAAGAAAAAATGAATATTTTCGCCACGGTCATTGTAAGCGCGCTCCATATTATGAATGAGCGACTGTGGAGTTTGGCTCGTCACGCCAAAACGATACGGACTCTCACTGTCGCTGACCATGAGTGGCACAATATAGCCTTTATACATTTCGTCGATCGTGAGAACGTCACTGACAAGCGGTAGCGTTTTTTCATATTCCCGCGTATCCAGATATTGAAGACCAAGAATAGCCGCTCTTTCACGGGTAGCATTTTCGTCTTGTTCGCGCCGTCGCTGCTGAATCGCCTCTTCGTCCATTACCTAAACTATAACAAAAAGCTCATGCTAATTATAGTGATAAAATAAGGGGTAATGCCTGAAATTATTGTCATCGCACACAATATCCGATCAACACACAATATTGGCGCCATTTTCCGCACCTCAGAAGGGTTTGGTGTTAGTAAGATTATTTTGAGTGGCTATTCACCATATCCTTCGCTCGAACGTGACACTCGCCTGCCGCATATTCATCGGAAGCTCAATGACCAAATCCACAAGACCGCTCTCGGTGCTGAAAAAATCGTTCCATTTGAATACCAAGAGACACCAGGCATTGAGATGTTACGTGAAGCAGGCTACCGCATCGTTGGACTTGAGCAGGATAAGCGCTCTACTATACTGCCTCACTATAGCGTGCCGGACAAGGTCGCTCTCCTCCTGGGTGAAGAAGTTGAAGGAATCACCAGAGACTTACGCACCCTCTGCGATGACTTGATTGAGATCCCGATGGTCGGACAAAAAGAATCTTTTAATGTCAGCGTTGCCACCGGCATCGCCCTTTACGCACTCAGCTGTGCCCGCTTTAACTAAGAGCGGGGCACGTCCGTGGAGTTCGCTGCCACTACCTCGGCTTCAGCAGGCTTGGCGTGATGAAAGATGTCGAGTGACGGAAGTCCTATCTTAATATGCTGACGACGCTGATGCTCGGCGTCAATCTTGGCATGAAGCTTCGCCATAGCTCGGGCTGTACCAGGATTATTAGCGATAGCACGAAATTGACTATCAAGCTCGTGAAGTTCGTCATCACTCAAATCTTCCAGGCCAATAAACTGCGTACGCGCACCCTTAACTGAGTGGATTAACTCGTCGAGCTTTAAGTGGACGGACTTTGTATCTCGGTTCTGTGTATTCTGAATCAAGAACACCATCAAAAAGGTAACGATGGTCGTCCCAGTATTAATAACAAGCTGCCATGTATCTGAATAGCCAAACATTGGACCAGTCAGCGCCCAGCTAATTACCACGACTAATGCCAGAAGAAATGTAGCAGCGCTGCCAGTTGCCTGGGAGATTTTATTAGCAATAAGGCGGAAGGCGTTTTTCATAATGTGTAGTATGGCATGAAACCACACCAAGCACAAGCTATTTCAATACAACACAATCTTCACCAAGCAACTTGACGAGTTGACCTATCAAGGCATCACTTGCGTCCACTCTAAATGGCAGTCGAATTGCGGATGACTTTGCTTCGCCAAGCACCAAAACAATATCAGTATTGCCAACAAAATCACTGCACGTTTGCTTCAAAGCCAGCAAAGCATTGTGATCGTCGGGATTTTTAATGTGGACAAACAATTTTTTCACCGGAGGAATATCCACAATGGGCCGGTGCTTCGGAGCCTCGGCCGTTTCAACGGCCGCTTTTGGTGCCTCGGGTGTGGGCGTGCTTCCAGGGTTCTTTTTGGCCCGATACTCGGCCACACGCTCCGCTTTCACCTTAGCGCTCATTTTTGGCGCCTCCATCTTACGCCCCGTCGATTCATACTCACGCAGCTCCTGATCGGTAACAACATTAATTTCATCGGCAATCATCTTAGCTTCATTGCCAAGATTACCATCACGATCGCGAGCACTCGCCTTACCCGAGACACGAATTACCGCATCTTGTACCAGCTTCGCCCCTACTTGCTCATAGAGATTTGGAAATACAATGACCTCGGCCTCATTTGTCTTATCCTCAAGGCCAACGAATGCCATCTTTGTGCCAGACTTAGTAACAATTGTTCGCACCGTTGAAACAAGGCCGCCAATCGTTACTTTCTTGCCGTCAATTTCTGGCTTCATGCGAGCAAGAGGGATAGTCTGCTCTTCAAAGTAGGCATCGTAATTATCAAGAGGATGCGCGCTAATATATAGACCAAGCAGCTCACGCTCCCATGTTAATTTCTCTTTGTCGGTGTATTTTACAGGCGCCGTCTGCATAGTAATCGTTGGCTGGATTTCAGTCATTTCACTCATCCCGCCGAAGAGATCGGTTTGCCCACTGAGCGCCTCTTTCTGCAGTTTACTTGCAAAAGCCAGTAGAGTCTCGAGATTGTAGAGTAGGTCAGAGCGATCCCCCATACTATCAAATGCCCCTGATTTAATGAGCGATTCCCACACTTTTTTATTTACTTTTTTATTACTAACCCGCTTAGCAAAGTCTTCAATACTCGTAAACCGACCTTCTTCACGGACACGAATAATTTCTTCAACCGCACCAACACCCACGCCCTTGATAGCCGCCATTCCAAAGCGAATTTCGCTTTCACCCGGCACAACGGCGAACTCAACATAGGACTCATTCACATCAGGTGACAACACCTTGATACCCATGTGCTTACACTCTGTAATCTCAATTGCAAGACGCTCAATATCATCTTGGTCGCTAGTCATGAGAGCCGCCATGAATGCATCTGGATAGTGCGCCTTTAGATACGCGGTCCAATATGCCACAAGACCATAACACGCAGCATGCGACTTGTTGAAACAGTAATTCGCAAACTCTTCGAGCTGATCCCAGAACTTTTCGGCAACTTCCTTCTTGGCGCCGCTCGTCTTGATGGCACCTTCTACAAAGTCGACTTTCACTTTGCGCATCAGGTCGATCTTTTTCTTACCCACCGCCTTTCGGAGCGTATCTGCTTGACCACCGGTAAACCCGGACCACTCTTTTGAAATCTGCATGAACTGCTCCTGGTAGACAAGGATGCCGTAGGTATTTTTGAGCGAGTTTTCCATACCTTTGTCGAGGTACGTAATCTCTTCTTGACCATGCTTACGCTTAATAAAGCTATCAATAAACTGCATTGGTCCGGGACGATACAAAGCCACCATCGCGATAATGTCTTCAAAAGCGGTTGGCTTAAGCTCGCGCAAGTAGCGCTTCATGCCGGCAGATTCAAGCTGGAACACACCGGTCGTGTCACCGCGCTGAAATAGCTCATACGTTTTAACATCATTGAGGGGGATCTTTGAAAGATCAATCTCGTTCTTGTATACCTTTTTGATAATACGAAGTGCATTATTAATAATTGTCAGGTTTGATAGACCCAAGAAGTCCATCTTAAGAAGACCTAGCTCTTCGACAGGCCCCATTGGGAACTGTGTCGCTACAACACCCTTCTGTGCCATCTCGAGCGGCACATAGTTTACAACCGGCTCTGGCGCAATTACCACGCCAGCTGCATGTACGCCATGCGAACGCATCGTCCCTTCAAGGCGCATCGCAAAATCCAGCACCTGCTTTGAAGTTGGGTTTGTTTCATATTCTTTCTTTAGGTCGGCGTCTTCAACGACACTAACTTTCAACGGAATATGTCGCCCCTGTGCGGGCGGCGGGATCATCTTACTAAGGCGGTCAGCTTCAGCATACGGCACCTGAAGCACACGGGCGACATCACGCACCGCCGCACGAGCAGCCATCGTACCAAACGTACCGATATTCGTCACCCTGTCGCTGCCATACTTTTGGGCACAGTATTCAATCACCTCACCGCGACGCGTATCCTGGATATCAATATCAATATCGGGCATTGAAATACGATCCGGATTCAAGAATCGCTCGAACAGCAAATCGTATTTAAGCGGATCAAGGTCGGTAATTTTTAGCGCATAGGCAATGATAGACCCTGCTGCCGAGCCACGACCAGGACCAAAGATAATACCCTGATCCTTCCCCCAGTTAATAAAGTCCTGGACGATCAAGAAGTAGCCGTTATAGCCCATCTTATCAAGGACACCGAGCTCCATATCCAGTCGCTCAATCTGCGCCTCTGTCAGTTTTGCGCGAATTGCGTCGTTGCCCATCTCACCCGCCTCGTCCCACGGAATACCGAGGTAGCGAAACGCCATACCTTGATATACAAGGTGATCGAGATATGACTTTTCGGTCATTCCTTCTGGCACAGGGAACTCTGGAATTAAAATCTTGCCAAGTTCAATTTCAACGTGACATCGATCAGCAATTCGCTTTGTATTACGAACCGCCTCAGGATTTGTCTTTTCCCAGCGACTAATGATATCGCGCGGATCGGTCACGTGCAATTCAAAGTCAATCAAGCTCATACGCTTTTCATCGCTTAAGTAAGCGCCCGTGCCTACACAGAGTAGAATTTCGTGCGTATCCTGATCGTCATGCGTCAAATAGTGACCATCACTTGTGACCGCACAGGGAATATCAAGCTCTTCCGAGAGCCGTTCAAGATACTTGTTAATCTTAACCTGCACATCCCACTGCACAGGATTATCTGGATGACCATGGTCTTGCAACTCTAGGTAGTAGCGATCACCAAAAATCGACTTATACCAGCTCGCAACACGCTTAGCCTCTTCATAATTATCGGCTCGTAGATTTTCGCCTACTTCACCACTGGCGCAAGCCGACAAAATGATAAGTCCTTCATTGTACTTCTCTAACAGCTCATGATCGATACGTGGCTTGTAGTATATACCTTCTAGATTGGCAATCGTCGACAACTTCATAAGGTTACGGTAACCCTGGTCATTCATCGCCAAGATAATAAGATGGTACCGAGCCTTATCTTTTTGAGGATCACGGTCGTGGCGAGAGCGAGCGGCCACATAAGCCTCCATACCAAAAATAGGCTTAATACCGCCGTCTTGAGCCGCCTTGTAGAACTCGATCGTGCCGCTCATCGTACCATGATCAGTGATGGCCGTCGCCTCCATACCAAGCTCTTTAACAGTTCGCACAAGATCAGGGATCTTTGTTAAACCATCAAGCAGGCTGTGGTGCGTATGATTATGTAAGTGCACATAATCAGCCGGTGTTAGTTGCGTCGTCGCAGTAGCGACGGTCTCTGTCTCTACCCCCATAAGTATTTATAGTATAGCAAAAATAAACCAAGATTGCCTGTAGTAATATTTAGCTCTTTGGCTCATGGATCGATGATGAAATACCATCAACGGCATCCTTAATTGGCTCGGGGAACAGACCGATAACCTGCGAGAGCACCCATACGACAATCGCTACGACAATCGTACCACCAAGTAAACTTCCAAATCCAAAAAAGACGCCACGTACGAAATTCATCCAGTAAACCTGGCGTCTATTCTGATGGAAGTCATAAAAAAGCTCCTCAAGCAATGCCTTGCGTGCATCACCCTCCTTTTTGACTTCACTTGGTTTTGTTGGATCCTGTTTTTTAGACTTACGGCCGAGCACTACTTACTCCAGAAGCCTTTCTTGGTTTCATCTTTATCGCTTTTATTCTTGTCACTCATATCATGTTTGATATCACGGACTGCATCTTCCGCACGATGAACATACTCTTCCGCCTTGTCGACGGCATGGTCAATCGTATCTGCCGCATTTGTCTTCATATCAACTGCTTTCCTGCGAATATCAGCGCGTGTCTCGCGACCAGCTTTTGGAGCAGTCAACATACCAGCGATAACACCCGCCGCTACACCCACAATCGCACCGAGTGCGAACCTCTTACTTATTGCCATGAGTCTTCCCCTTTCGTAATTGTCGAATGATACGACTAATAATTGATATCGGCAGAGCAGCCATCGCTGACTTTGAAGCCGCCCCTTCAACACTATGTAGGGCTCGTTCAGCCGACGCGGTAATAGTGCGAATCTTTTTTGTCAGGCGAATCACAATTACTGCAAGAGTAATCGCAGCTGTCAAAAAGATTGCGAACAAAATGCCTAGAATTACAACAAGTACTTGCGCCCAATCCATCATTACCTCCTCGTTGCGGGACGTTTGTTGAGAATATTTTTTATAACTCGCTTCATCCACACCATATTGATACACCTCCTTGGTTTGAACTTAGAGTTTATTGTATTCCTATTATAAGCCCTTTACTTGTGTGAGCGCAAAAGTCTAGAGACGCTCGCGAATCAGCTTCTGCGCCAAAGCGGGGTTGGCTTTACCTTGGGACTTCTTCATAATTTGCCCCACAAGGTAGCCGATTGCCTTGTCTTTACCTTCACGAAGATCGCGTAGCGACTGCGCACTTGCCGGATCTGCCAGCACATCATCAACAATTGCCGCAATAACACTCTCGTCACTCACCTGCAATAAGTTTTTGGCGCTAGCAATATCTTCAGGTGATTTTCCCGTATTAGCTTCATCAAATAGCGCCAGAAACACCTCTTTTGCACCAGTCGAGCTCAGCTTATTGTCGCCAACCATCTGCGATAACTCTACGAGCCGACGAGGCCCCACAAGTCCCGACTCAACGGCAGCAATATTCATATCGTCAGCAGAGGCTGAAGCAAACCAATTAAATGCACGTTTCGTTACCTCAGCATCATAGCGCTCATTGATTGCATCGAGCACAGTCGCAACAGGCGCATAGCTCAAAATAGTATTCACTACAGAACCGTCAAGATTCAGACCATGCCATTTTTCGCGATAAGCAGGAGGTAGCAGTGGCATGGCTGACTGAATTTGGGTAATTTCTTCGTCAGTTAGGATAATTGGCGGAATATCCGCATCTGGCATATAGCGGTAATCCTGAGCGTCCTCTTTCGAGCGCTGTGAACTTGTCAACTGCTTGGCGTCATCCCAGCCACGTGTCTCTTGGACTACCTGCTCGCCACGCTCCAAAATCGCCACCTGGCGGCGGAACTCATAATCGGCGGCTCGCTCAATACTACGGAATGAGTTAAGATTCTTCACCTCAGCACGACGGCCAAGCTCCGTTGCGCCTCTTAAGGCAACCGAGATATTGACATCGAAGCGCATATTGCCATGATACAGATCACCGTGCGTTACACCCGCATACACCATGAGCTTATGCAACTCAGCCGCATACGCCTTGGCTTCTTGCGCAGAATGAATGTCCGGTTCTGACACAATCTCGATCAAGGGCGTACCTGCGCGGTTAAGATCGACGAGACTATACTCACCATTATGCGTGAGCTTGCCAGCATCTTCTTCCATATGGGCGTGATGGATGCGCACGCGCACAGAGGTGCCGTCCTCTAGCGGAGCGTCGATATAACCAGCCAGAATAATTGGATGGTACATCTGAGTCGTTTGGTATCCTTTCGGGAGATCAGGATAGAAATAATGCTTACGATCGAAGCGGCTGACATGTGCAATTGGCGCGTTAAGCGCTTTACCAGCTTTGACAGCCAATGTTACAGCCTCGCGGTTAAGAATTGGCAACATACCTGGTAGTCCATAATCGATTGGATGAACAACAGTATTGGGAGCCTTGTCGCGGGCATCGTTGTCCGCAGGACTAAACAGCTTAGTTGAGGTCGCAAGTTGCACATGACACTCAATACCGATTGTCATTTCATACTTGTTAAGAATTTCATCAGTCACCATTAGATTGCTCCTACATCTTTCAATGCTCGCTTAAATGCAGCTAATGCACGACGCGCATCGTCATAACTCACCTTAATATCATGGTCGTGGGCAATCTGATTGCGCAGTTTATGCGCTCCCCAGAGAGCGTTAGCATTAGACCATGTTTTTTGCTGACTCTTCATGCGCGCACCCATTGTTTCACCTACGATGCCTTTTTCGCGGAGCGCCTCATCAAGCAGCTTGTCAGCATTAAGGATAGCCAGCAGATGGCTCGATGGCTCATCTCGACTCAATCCCTGCTCGATTGTCATCCATCGAGTGCGGTACTTATCAACCTTCAGAGCCTTGTGGCCAATGCCACGTTTTGCGGTAATCATAATCACGAGGGCCAGTAAGCCACCGACCACTAAGATACCTATAAGGAACGGAATCAGTGTATTATCCACGAGCCACCTCCAGTGAACGTGCAAGAGCGAGCAGCTGAGCATCGCTGCGGCGAGGGCCAATCAACTGAACACCGATCGGTAGACCCTGGCTACTCACTCCGGCTGGCACACTAATAGCAGGCAGTCCGGCAAGACTAGGTGGTACGGTCATAATATCGGCAAGGTACATCTTGATCGGGTCTTCTGCGTTTTCGCCGATACCAAACGCCGGTGTTGGCGCAACTGGACCAAGCAGAAGGTCGTATTCTTTGAAGAGTTCTTCATAGGCATGAATAAGTAGAGTGCGGGCTTTTTGTGCCTGCTGATAGTAAGCGTCAAAGTAGCCACTCGACAACACGTAACTACCAACCATAATACGGCGCTTATTTTCTGCAACAAAACCTTCGTCACGCGTGCGACCATACAGCTCCGCCAAAGTAGTCACTTCGGTAGCCCGATGACCATAGCGAATGCCGTCGTAACGTGCCAGGTTACTGCTAATTTCCGCTGGAACGATAATGTAGTACATAGCAAGCGCATATTTCACCATCGGCAGACTCACCTCTTCGACTACGTGACCAGCTTCACGAAGGCGGTCGACATACTCTTGCATACGAGCGCGCACATCAGCGTCGACATCGTCACTCATGAATTCCTTTATCACACCAATCTTTCGGCTCGTTGCTACTTCATGCTGCACGGTAAAGAAATTGGGCAGCGTCGTCATATCTCGCTCATCGCGACCGCTCATAATCTCCATAATTAGCTCAGCATCAGTCACATTGGTCGCAAAACACCCGATCGTATCGGTGCTACTTGCCATGGCAACGACGCCATAACGACTCACCGTACCGTAGGTTGGCTTGACGCCCACGACGCCGTTAAAGCTAGCCGGCTGGCGAATCGAACCGCCCGTGTCAGTGCCGAGAGCAAAAGGCACAACACCAAGGGCCGTCACCACCGCTGAGCCGCCACTACTACCACCCGCAACTCTAGATTGATCAACGGCATTCTTAGTCGGCCCAAAGGCAGAGTTTTCGGTGCTACCACCATGCGCAAAAGCATCGAGGTTTGCCTTTCCAATACAGATCGCACCCTCAGCTTCAAGCTTTTCGACAGCCGTTGCTTGCAGGGGCGCCTGAAAGTTCTCGAGCATGCGGCTCGCTGCTGTTGACGGCGCGCCAAACGCCAAGAAGTTGTCCTTTACGACAAATGGCACGCCAGCTAGGCGGCCGACAACCTCGCCGGCCTGAAGTTTAGCGTCGATTTCGTCAGCACGAGCAAATGCACGTTCAGCCGTTAAGCTGAGGAGCGCGTGATACTCTTCACTCTCCTGGGCACGCTGTAAAGCAGCCTCAACTTGCTGGCGGGCTGTCGTCACGCCATTAGTAATATCACTTCGTATTGTTTCAATTGTCATCATTAGAGTACCTTTGGAACCTTCACTTGTCCATCATGCTGCTCAGGGGCGAGCGCGAGAAGCTCCTCACGCGAAACATCACTTGTCATAACTGTATCGTCACGGTTAACATTCTCCAGCCCAGTCACCTGGTAGGTCGGTTCAACACCAGACGTATCGAGTTCACCAAGCTGGTCTACATATCCAAGAATGTCACCAATATTTTGTTGCAATGCGTCAACCTCGTCATCAACGAGCTGCAAGTTACTTAGCTGTGCAAGATGGAGCACATCATCACGAGTAATGTTAGTCATAGGGTTTATTATACCGTACCGACCCCTACTATTCCCAGCGAAATACTCGAAACGCGATAAAGTAAATAACGATCATCCAGGCGCCAATCAGACCAATCTGCGGCAAAATATCAATCAAATGTTTTCCTTCAGTCGTGATTAAACGAATACCATCGATCACGGGGGTGAGCGGCAGGAAGTTTGACAGCGTCTGTAGCCAATCCGGCATCAAGAAGCGAGGGAAGAACGTGCCCGAAAGGAACATCATCGGGAAGACTACGATATTTGCAAGCGGTGCGACCTGCCGTTCGTTCTTCGCCCATCCGCCCAAAGCAAGGCCAATGCCCAGAATCATTGTGATACTAAATATCAAAAAGAGCGCTAACTCAAAGTAATTACCCGTCACATTAAGGTCGAACACAACGATTGCGATCACAAACATAATCGCAAGACTAATGAGACCAATGAGCGCCTGGCCAATCATCGTTGACAAGAAATATTGCCACACTTTTAGGGGTGTTGTCGAGAGACGTCGTAGGATCCCCATCTTCTTAAGTTCCGGGAAGACGTTGACTGGGCCAAAGATACCCATACCAATAATGGCAAAACCAAGTAGGCCCGCAAACGTATAGTCAAAGGCCGACAAACTACGCTCATTAAGCTGCGTACTCTTCACAGTAAATGGCACTTCCGTTGGCACGAAGCGACTATTAATACCCTTGAATACTCCTTCGAGAACACTACTCAGCGCCTGAGCCGACTGCTGATTGTTCTGTGTATATACCACTTCGGCTTGACCTGTAGGCTGATTGCTACCTTGCTGCGCTATACCAAATGACTCTGGCAAGATAATCGTAGCATCCAGTTCAGATCTACTCATCTTTTCTTTTGCGTCATCAAGTGATGCCGTTTCTTTATTAACCTCAATCACCTTGCTGTTTTGCAACTGATCAACAAACTGCCGAGAAAACGCGCTATTGGAATTATTAATAACCGCAACGTTAAACGACACGTCTCGATCACCACTATTAAGTCCACCGAACACAAACAGGAAGATCAGCGGGAAGCCAATTGTAAAAAAGAGCGCCAAGCGATCACGGAAAAAGCGCCGCGTGTTTATTTTGACAAACGTCAGTACTGTAAACAGTGAGTTACTCATTTTATGCCTCCCTCAAATCTTTGCCAGTGAGGTCAATGAATACATCTTCTAGGTTGGCTTGCTCTACGTGCTGTTCCTTTTTGAAGCCACGCTCCAGTAGCTGCTTGACGAGATTTTTTGGTGTGTCGATCGCTACAATCTTCCCGTTGTCCATCACCGCTATGCGGTCGCATAACATTTCAGCCTCATCCATGTAGTGAGTTGTCATGATAACGCTTATTCCTTTTTTACGCACCTGCTCAATCAGCTCCCACAAATGGCGACGTGCTTGTGGATCTAGGCCGGTTGTTGGCTCGTCAAGGAAAAACACCTTCGGGCCATGCACGAGTGCGGTCGTAATACTAAGGCGCTGCTTCTGGCCACCCGAAAGCGATTCGACATAACTGCTTGCCTTCTCCTCGAGGTCGACGTCACGCAAGAAGGACATCACATCCACCTTTTCGCCATAGGCAGCAGCAAACATTTCAATCACCTCAGTCAATTTGGTCTTATCTTGAAAGGCAGGCGTCTGCGGCTGCACGCCAATTAAATACTTAATCTTGTCAGGATTCTTGGCAACATCAATGCCATCGATCAGTACCGCACCCTCATCAATCGGACGAAGCGTCTCCATCATCTCGAGCGTAGTTGTCTTGCCTGCCCCATTTGGCCCTAAAATGCCAAATATTTCGCCTTTTTTTACCTTGAAGCCCACTCCGTCAACAGCCATCTTGTCGCCGTAACGCTTCTTTAATCCCCGTACTTCAACCATTACATTCATAGTCTTATTGTAGCCCATATATGCTCGTCGGCGCCTTACTTTACAATGATAAACACCTTAAACGATATACCTTATGCAAAACTCGAAAGCAGACAGCTACGACAGGACTAAGCGCCAGTGTCATAAAAAACACCGCGCCAAGAGTATGGCGCGGTGTTTTTTATTTATATCCGTATGAATATACGGCAAAGCCGATTAACGCTGTGCGTCAATAAAGGTGTGAGCACGACCCGAAGCGCCACCACGACCAGTACGGCCGATGCGGTGCACGTAGTCTTCGTAAGTCTGCGGCGTATCAAAGTTAATCACGTGCGTGACGTTTGGTATATCAAGACCGCGAGCAGCAACATCAGTCGCAACAAGCACCTTTACCTTCTCGTCCTTAAACTGCTTAAGAGCCCTCTGGCGCTGAGTCTGGTTCTTGTTGCCGTGAATCGCAGCCGACGGAATACCGACATTCGACAAATGGTCGCTTAGGCGCTGGACACCAAATTTCGTTTCGCCAAAGACAAGAACTTTTTCATACGAATCGTCGCTAAGCATGTCAGTTAACAATTCGACCTTGTGGGCCTTGTCGCGAGCTTCGACAACATCCTGTTCAACGTGCTCGCTTGTTTCAGCTGTACGAACAGAGACAGTTGCTGGATCATTCAAGAATGTGTGGATCAAGCTCTCGATCTCAGGCGTGATAGTCGCGCTGAAGAAGAGAGTCTGGCGCTCACGTGGCATAGCACCAACAATCTGGCGAATATCAGGCAAGAAGCCCATGTCAAGCATGCGATCAGCTTCGTCAAGAACAAGTGTCGTCATGTTCTTTAACTGAATTGCACGGCGCTCAATAAGGTCTTTAAGACGACCTGGAGTACCGATAATAATATGTGGACGACGCTTCAAGTCACGCAACTGACGATCAACATTCACACCACCGACAATCAGTGCAGAAAATAGTCCCATGCCCTTTGAAAATTCACGGAATTGCTCGTCAATTTGCTGAGCAAGTTCACGTGTTGGTGCAATAATCAGCACGCTTGGGCGCAGCATAATGCCACTTTGGCGCTCAATGATTGGCAGCAAGAAAGCAGCCGTCTTACCAGTACCAGTGTTTGCAAGTCCGATGACGTCTCGGCCTTCGATAATGTGTGGGATCGCCTGATCCTGAATAGCGCTTGGGCTAATATAACCCTTCTTAGCAATGTTATGATGCAACTCTGAGCCAAATGGGAAGTCTGAGAACTTGTGAGTTGGCTCATATGGAGTCTCTTCGGCTACAGCCGTCGCCTTGTTAATAAACTTAGAAGGATGAATATACTGCTTTGACGGGCCCTTCTTGCCTCCGCGACCGCGGTTACCGCCTGGACGACCACCTCCGAAGCTACGTCCGCCGCTGCGGTTACCACCGCCCTGTGGGCGTCCCTGGTTAGGGCGTCCGCCCCTACTGTTTTGTTGAAATGCCATAGAAAATAACCCTTTCGTTATTCATATTTGATAGCTGTTGCAGTCTGGCAATACTCATATAGAGCTTGGAGAACAGCGAGAGGATATTTCGGTGGCCGCGTGAGTCACGCTAGTCTTTGAAAGAGGCTCGACATTCATCGAATGCAATGTTGTCTATATTAGCACGCTGGCTTCCATTTGTCCAGACATAGGCCTACTTGGGCAAGCTGTGTTAAGAGGAGGGGTCTCATATTTTCTAGAGTTTTTGCCGAATATCGGAAATCATATCACGGATTTCAGCGGCTTTTTCAAACTCCAGGTTAGCACTGGCGAGTTCCATTTGACTCGTCAAATCTTTAATCAGTGACTTATACTCATCTTTCGGAATCTTCGCAAGATTGAGTTTCAGCTTCTTGTCATCTTCCTTGGCTGGGATAATTGCCCGAAGACCTTCACCAATTTCTTTAGCAACACTTGTCGGCGTAATGCCGTGCTCGGTATTGTACGCCTCTTGTATGCCGCGGCGACGGTTCGTCTCATCGATCGCCGCTTTCATAGAACGCGTTACAGTATCAGCATACATAAACACTTGGCCACGCTCATGTCGCGCAGCACGCCCAATCGTCTGGATCAGTGCGCTTTCACTGCGGAGGAATCCCTCTTTGTCGGCATCCATAATCGCCACCATACTCACCTCGGGAAGATCGAGACCCTCGCGCAGAAGGTTAATGCCCACAAGTACGTCATACACACCCATACGCAGATCTCGCAGAATATCACCACGCTCAAGCGTATCGACATCACTATGGATATAAGCCGTCTTTATGCCAATCTCTTGTAGGTAGGCGGATAAATCTTCAGCCATGCGCTTCGTAAGTGTCGTCACCAATATACGCTCTTGATGCTCAATGCGGTCACGAATTTCCGCAATTAAATCATCGATCTGGCCATCAGTAGGACGAATGATGATTTCCGGATCTAATAGGCCGGTCGGGCGAATGATTTGCTGAGCAGGCTCTGGACTATGCGCAAGTTCATACTCTCCCGGTGTCGCCGACACATAAATTGCCTTATTAATATGACGATCAAACTCATCAAATCGTAACGGACGGTTATCGAGTGCCGACGGTAAGCGAAAGCCATAGTCTACGAGCACTTCTTTGCGAGCCCGGTCACCATTGTACATACCACGCACCTGAGGTAGGGTCTGGTGACTCTCGTCAACCAGTAAGAGGAAGTCGTCTGGGAAATAATCAAGTAATGTTGCCGGCTGTTCGCCCGGCTCGCGATTCGTTAGATAGCGACTGTAATTTTCAATACCTTTTACAAACCCAGTTTCTTCAAGCATTTCAATGTCATACTTTGTACGCTGCGCGAGACGCTGCGCCTCGAGCAATTTATCATTTCGCTCAAAGTACGCCAGGCGCTCTTCAAATTCCTGCTTTATCCCTTCGATTGCGCGCGCTAGTTTCTGCTTCGGTGTCACATAGTGACTGCTCGGGAAAATCTGGACCTGCTTAGGCTCACCAAGAATTTCACCCGTCAACGGGTCAATGCGTGTGATGCGGTCAACTTCATCACCAAAGAACTCAATACGATGCGCAACGTCACTACCTGCCGGGAAAACATCGACGACGTCACCCTTTACTCGGAATGTACCACGATGAAAATCAATATCGTTGCGCTGGTATTGGATATCGGTAAGTTGACGGATAAATTTATCCTGCTGACGCCGTTCACCTACAGTGACAGTAATTGACATTTCCGCATAATCATCCGGCGAACCGATACCATAAATACAGCTTACACTTGCAACAATAATCGTGTCACGTCGTGTTAGAAGTGCTGACGTCGCCGCGTGCCGTAGGCGGTCAATCTCATCATTGATCTTGCTGTCTTTTTCGATATACGTGTCACTACTAGCCATATAGGCTTCTGGCTGATAGTAATCGAAGTAGCTTACAAAGTAGTGGACCTCATTTTGAGGAAAGAATGATTTAAACTCACTAAATAGCTGCGCGGCCAGCGTCTTGTTATGAGCCAGCACGAGCGTCGGCACATTCCTATCGGCGATAATATTTGCCATCGTAAACGTCTTACCTGACCCCGTGACACCCAGTAGAGTCTGCTCTCGCTCACTTCGATTAAGCCCGTCAAGAAGCTGAGCTATTGCCTTCGGCTGATCACCGGTTGGCTGGTACTTCGTATCAAGTTGAAACTTTTGACTCATCTGTTATTATTATACGCTACTCTCATACACTTCTCAGCAGCAAAGAGCACCCCCGAGGAGGTGCTCCTAAAATAGTAGGCACTACATACCGCTAGCCGCGGCCAGCGCGGTGGGCACTTACCTGACTGTCGGTCCCGTCGTGCTCAAAGTCAGCGTACTTGGCATCAAGCGCAGCAATAACTCGAGCAACCAACTTTTCAGGATCGGTGTCATAAATTATATCTCGAGCACCCGGCGCTTCGATATTCTCAAGCAAGACAGGCGTATAATCCGCAAGACCGCCACTGCCGAGCAACACGCCACACACTTTGCGACTCTCAAGTGCTGTTGAAAGTTCGTGCAGACTACCCATGCGCCCACCAACCGTAATAATCGCATCGCTACTGCGAACGAGGTGCACATCACGACCAACGTACTCCATGCCTGTAAAGTTAATATAATCAAACTCTTTTGTTGGTAGGCGATAAGTCGCTACATGCTCACGGAATGATGCTGCAGGTGAAAAGCCAATTGATAAACCACGCTCACCTTTTACGCTCATCACGCCCATTGCGGCGTAGTGCGGCAATCCAATCGTCGCACCGGTCAATAATGTCTTGCCTGCTTCGGAAATCGCCTTGCCAAGCTCAAACGCTAATTGATGTGAGGTTTGTACTGTCGCGCCACTTGCGGCACCTGACACACAAATTTGATATCTCATTTTATTTTAACTCCTGTACACGATAGTCAGCCGGGGCTGTCTGTAGGTAACGTTTAATGTCTTTTTGATGCAACAGTCCTGCTTGTGCGCCAAGCTTCTGTACAACGCTCATGCTGTTGATCGGAGCCCAGGTCAACGCCTCATCCATCGTTTTACCGAGTGCAAGCGCCGCTACAATCGTGGATGCGAAGGCGTCGCCAGCACCAGTACGATCAAGTGGTGGCGCTGGGTCGGGGTAGTTCGGAATCGTTACAAGTTTGCCATCATATGATGCATATGACCCGTTTGGACCATCAGTGATCACAACAATCTTTGGTCCGAGAGCGTGGACTCCATTTGCTAAATCACTCAGTGAATCATACGATTTACCGGTCACATCAACCGCCTCTTCGCGGTTCATGACAACAATGTGACTGCGAGCATAAACACGCGTCAGCTTCTCGGCGCCCCATTCAAAGTGGAAGGTGCCCGGCTGGAATGCCAGCTTTGTTTCAGGATACTGCTCAAGATACTCAAGGAGATCCTCATGAAGTTGCCAAGCTGATTTGCTGATCAGTGAGAGGTACACCCAATCAGGCGCCTGACGAGGCGCGTGCCATGAATAGTCATAATCTTCATTGCGCACCAAGATTGTACGATCAGCGCCGTAACGGAGCACATAGTAATAGTTCGACTTGATCCCCGCCTGCACAGACATTGGCGTAGTATCAATTTGCTCACCGTGCAAATAATCAAGCGACGCACGACCAGGCTCATCGTCACCAAGAAATGCCATCAAGCTTGAGTTGAGGCCAAGGCGTGCAAATGATACGGCTGCGTTTGGTGATGGGCCAACAGCCTGGACAATCTCGACACTGTCATATGGCGGTTTCGAGCCAAAAGGCAAGCTGAGACGCTTGCTGCCGTCGGCATCGGTATCGATGCGCGCATAATCTTCATTGAGCTTAATAAATGCATCACTAAATATATCACCGATACTAAGAATTGACGGCGTCGCAGCCGGCTCAGGAGCGCCCGTTTCAGTGTTATCCTTTTTTACCGGTGTCAGGCCAGCATCCGCCGCAAAACCATCAACAATACTGTTTTCGGTGCGTGGATGCTCATAGTATCGGTCGACTAGTTCGTGCTTCAATGCATCCCGCAGCCCGTCCAATGTACGCTCCTCGAAGCGGCGCGTATGATTGCGCTGAATATCATGCAGATTGAAAGAAATCACTTCACCGTCAATCACCAATCCGACAAACGCAGTCTCACTGAAAAACCCTACCTCTTTAGCGCGCGAAACAAGTGAATTGTATAGCTCGTGGGCCGTCGTATCGGCAGGATCAAGACCGATTTGACGCATGACCGCATGGCCGCGGGCAATAATATCGCCCACCAGGCGAACGTCCACCCCGGCATGACCGGTTGCTCGCTCAAGATTATGTACAGCTACCCCAAACTGAGGTTGCGTCGCACCTAGTAAGTCTTCTAAAAACTTTGCCATATTATATCGTCTTCTCCGTTAACGGCATGTCATGCAGTTTTGTATGTTGGTGTAAAATCCCCGCCTTGGCGCCAATATGCATTACGACAGATGTCGAGTTGGCACTTGCAAACACAATAGCCTCCTTCAAGCTCTTCCCCTGCGCCCATTGACTCAAGAAGCCCGATCCAAACGCATCACCGGCACCGGTACGATCAATCACTTTCACATCCTCATACATACCGGCACGAACGACCGTCATGCCGTCTGTCGCAACTACGCCGTTCGGCCCGTCACTAACGATCGCCACCGGCACGTAGTGGAGTGCGTGCCGCGCCAACTCCTCAAGCTCCGTACCTTCAACTATCGTCTGCATTTCTTCGCGGTTCACCGACAGCACATCCACATCTTCAAGCAATGCCTTAAGCTTTGTCGTCTGAGCAAGCTCACCCTTCCCGGGATTAAACATCACCTTCATGCCACGAGCTTTAGCCTGCGCAAAGATCTTATCAAGCGCCTCCATACTCCCAGCCATACTCGACACATAAAGCCACTGAGCATCTACATTCGACAAGTCAAAGTTCTTTGCGTCATAATGCGTCGATGCGCCACGATACGTCAGGATTGTGCGCTCGCCGGAAGGAGCCAACAAGAGTACAGAGTAGCCTGTCTTGTAGCGCTGCGAGTACGTCACACCGCGAGTATCAACTCCCTCGTTATCCAGATCATCAAGCACAGCCTGACCCGCCGGATCATGTCCAATTGTCCCCATGAACTGCGCATGCAGCCCCTGACGAGCAAACGTGACTGCTGCATTCGTTGCGCCACCGCCCGTCGAAAAAGTAATGTTATTAACATCAGCCTTGGCACCTAGCTCGAGCTTCATAAACGTTTCATGTGCAGCCTTATCGGTAACAGGCTTAAACTCATCGCTGTGACTCAGGAAGACATCCTGAACTGCAGCCCCGATCGCAACAATACTTGCCGCCACTACACCACAGCCTTTCCAGCGCTACCAAAGGCACTGATCTTCTCTTCGACCACCACCTGAACCGCCTGATACACTTCGGGCATCAGCTTCACAACAGCATACTCATCCGGATGCTCGCGCAAGACCTTTTCAAGAGTGTCACGGAAAGCAATGCGCATATCACTATTGATATTGATCTTACTTACACCGATTCTTGCTGCATCTTCAAAATAGTGAAGAGGGGTGCCACTACCGCCATGCAGGCTAATCTGGCAGCCAATTGCGTCACGCACACGCCCCAAAAGCTCGAGATCAAGTTCTTTTGGAACTGGATACTTACCGTGCAAGTTGCCGATCGCCGCAGCAAATGTATCAATGCCAGTTGCCTCTACGAAACGTTTTGCACCCTCCGGAGTGGTAAACGTCTTCTTAATCTCTTCGTAGTCGATACTTTCGGTATGTAGGTTTGAAGAACCACCGAAATAGTGCGGCTCACTCTCGACGAGTGCTCCCGTAAACGCAGCGTAGTCAACCACCTCTTTAGTCTTTGCGATAATCTCTTCTTCACTCGCGTCGTGGTTGGCCTGCGAGATATCAATGTGAATAAACTCAAATCCAGCATCAATAGCGCGTTTACAATCTTCAACACTTGGACTGTGATCGAGATTGATATACATTTCAATACCATACTCGGCCTTGTAGTTATCAACCATGTCACGAATATTTTCGAGTCCGATCGCCTTCACTTCACCGTCACTCACCTCAACAAGCACCGGTGCCTGCAGCTTTTGAGCTGCACGACAGATAGCAATGAGCGTTTCCTGGTTATCGATGTTAAATGCCCCAACGGCAAAGCCTTGGCTGCGGCTGCGCTGCATCAAGTGGCGAGCTCGTACGGTATTGTCACGAATTTCTTTAATTGTCAGTCCCATAGTATTCTCCTAAAATCCTTGATGATAACGTGGCACACGGTCAATAAACTCTTTAACGACTGTAGTAATCGATCCGGCGTCGAGCCCAAAGTAAGCCATTAACTCATTTGGCGCTCCGCTTTCACCGAAACGATCCTGCATACCCACTCGATAGAGTGGCGTTGGCAATTTTTCACCAAGCAACTCAGCAACCGCACCACCAAAGCCACCAGCAATCTGAGCCTCTTCGGCAGTCAGTACGCGGCCTGTCTTACGCGCACTCGCTAAGATTGTCGCCTCATCAAGCGGCTTGATTGTCGGCACATGAACCACTTCAGCATGAATACCATGCTCCTCAAGACTCTTAGCAGCAAGCAGCAGCTGCGCTGTCAATGCGCCAGTTCCAAGAAGGCTAATATCCTTGCCCTCACGTAGTACGTAAGCCTTGCCAACCTCGAAAGGGGACCCCTCTGTACTAAATACTGGCGTCTTCTCACGAGCCAAGCGCAAGTAGCTCGGCTTACCGTTATCAGCGATAGCGCGCGTTGCTTTTTCAGCTTCAACGCTGTCGCCAGGCGCAATCACTACCATGTTAGGCAGCACACGCATCAGTGCAATATCTTCGAGCATTTGATGTGTCGCACCGTCCGGACCGACGCTCACGCCGGCATGCGATCCGATAATCTTCACTGGCATATCATTAAGCGCAGCAGTTGTGCGAATCTGCTCCCAGTTACGACCAGGGCTAAACGCTGCATAGCTACTCGTAAACGGAATCTTGCCAGCACGCGCAAGACCACTTGCGACGGTCACGAGATTTTGCTCCGCTACGCCGATTTCGATAAAGCGCCCAGGAAAAGCATCTCGGAAGAGATGCATCTGTGTACTCTCAGTAAGATCAGCGCTCAGAGCAACAATCTGCTTGTTCGCTTCACCCGCAGCCTTTAGTCCGAGACCGAACCCAGCACGGATTGGCTCAAGCGCTACTTCATCGGTATATAGTCGTTCGTCAAGCGGGAAATGCGTCATGCTAAGTCTCCTGAGGTAATTTTTCCATCGAGTGTTCGTAGCTTTGCGAGCGCCTCTTTGGCCTGCTCGTGGTTTGGCGGCATGCCATGCCACTTGTAGTCATACTCCATAAAATCAACACCCTTGCCCGGAATAGTATGAGCAATAATTACGCTCGGACGATTTGTAATCGCGCGCGCCATACTCGCAGCATCAATAATACTTTCCATGTTGTGGCCGTCGATCTCTTGGACATGCCAACCGAAGCTCTCCCATTTACCGCGCAGATCTTCAAGCGGCATAACGTCATCAGTCGAACCGTCAATTTGAATGTTGTTGCGATCAATGTAAACAATCAGCTGGCTCAATTTGTATTTACCGGCAAACATGGCAGCTTCCCAGATATTGCCTTCGTTAAGCTCGCCGTCGCCGGTAACTGCATACACCCATCGATGTCGCGCATCATCAAGATACTGCAGACTATATGCATAGCCCGCCGCCTGACTGAGGCCGCTACCTAGCGGGCCGCTCGTGTTTTCAAGGCCCGGTAGCTTCGTACGCTCCGGATGGCCCTGCAATCGGCTGCCGAACTTACGAAGAGTCTGAAGCTCCTCGACGTCAAAATACCCGCGCTCAGCCATAGCCGCATACTGCACGGGCACAGTATGGCCGTTACTCAGGAAAAAGATATCTCGCTGATCCCATTCGGGTTTTAACGGGTCAATATTCATGATATTGAAATAAAGCGCCGTCAAAATATCAGCAAGCCCTAGCGGACCGGCGCTGTGTCCACTCCCCGCCTCTTCAAGCATTTTAATAATACGCTGACGAATCTCGTTCGCCTTCTTCTCGAGTTGTAAGATTGTTAGTTGCCCACCCACTTGTCTAGATAATTCCGTGTTTATTAATTTCAGTTACCAGTGTATCATAAGCAGTTTTCGGGTCGTCGGCTTTTGCAATCGCGCTACCGACATTTAGTACATCAACGCCACCTTGAGTTAAACTAAAGGCATTCTCAACGTTGACGCCACCGTCCCAGCCAATCTCAACATCAGCACGAATATTGCGAATAAGGCGTACCTTCTCAAGTTGCATCAGACTCGCAACGCCACCATACTGGCCAAGCGTACCACTAAAGATCATCACGTGGTCGGCAGCTTCAATTGCACCCGCTACCGTACTTGGTACAGTAGAGCGTAGAAGAGCTAGGCCGGCTTTTATATCTGCCTTCTGTACGCGCTTGATTACTTCAACAACATCTTCCTGCACTTCGGCGTGGAAGATAATCATATTAGGCTTAAGGCCAATTAATGTATCTAGATATTCACTCGGCCGAGCCACCATAGCGTGCACGTCAACCGTCCACTCCTGTGGCCACCAGATCTGCGCTGGGCTCACTGTAAATGATGGGGCAAATTCACCGTCACTAAGATCGATTTGCACGCGTTGAGCAAATGAATGCAGGCGATCTACCTGCGCCTTATAATCGTCGGCCGATTCAGCCAAAATCGTTGGAGCAATCACACTCATAATCTACAGCTCATCAATCTGCGTATTGCGACGCTTATAGCGAACAGCGTGTGAAAACGGCGTATTAAGCCAAGTCTCAATAATGCCTTGCCACGCTGCTTCATCATCTTCTAGGACTCGAGCAGGCAGCGCCAGGATATTACTATCGTTATCATTACGTGATTCGCGCGCTTCAAAAGCATCCCAAATCACTACCGCGCGGATACCGCGGAAACGATTGGCGGCAATTGCCATACCCTGACCACCGCCACAAATAAGAATTGCACGCGGATCTTTCTCAGTTGAACCAAGTACTCGCATGGCCGCCATATGAGCAAACTCAGGAAAGTCGTCATTTGGATCTAGTTCTTTATCGCCAATATCTTCTACCTCGTAATTGTGCTTCGAAAGATAGGCAAAAACTTTTTCTTTTAATGCAAAGCCTCGGTGATCGGCCCCTAGGAAAATCTTCATGTCCTAAGTATAAGCATTTTATTTCCAAAACAAAAGCACTCCTTTGGAGAGGAGTGCTTGATTTGTCGAATAACTACTTTTGAAGTGCGCGACCAGCGTCAGCAACGAGCTCAACGAGGCGGTTACTATAACCCCATTCGTTGTCGTACCATGCAACAACCTTAATCAGATTGCCACCGACGACGTTAGTGAGTGGCAGGTCAACAACACAGCTGTGGCTGTCACCCTTGAAGTCACTCGAGACAAGCTCCTCTTCGGTTACGCCGAGGATACCCTGATAAAATGGCTGCTTCGACGCTTCCTTGAAGACGTTATTGATCTCTTCGATTGTCGTATCACGCTTCAGCACGACCGAGAAGTCACTCATACTCACAACAGGGGTTGGTACGCGGACACTCAGTCCACCAAAGACACCCTGCAGCGCCGGTAGCGCCTTAGCAGCAGCAATACTTGCACCAGTTGTAGTTGGTACGATATTTTCAGCCGCAGCACGCGCTTCACGCAGATCCTTAGCCGGAGCATCCTGGAGACGTTGACTGGCGGTGTAGCTGTGGACAGTTGTCATCATTGCCTTTTCGATACCGAAGTGGCTTTCGAGTACAGCCATTACCGGAGTAATACAGTTGGTCGTACAGCTCGCGTTACTGATTACATCAGTCGAACCTTCAATCTTATCTTCGTTGACGCCGAGTACGATCGTATCAGCGCCGTCACCCTTCGCAGGTGCCGAAATAACAACCTTCTTAGCACCACCGCCATCGATATGCGCACGTGCAGCAGCAGGATCTACGAAGAAGCCGGTGCTTTCAATCACAACATCAACACTGTAGTCACGCCATGGTAGTTGCGCAGGATCCTTTTCAGCGAGAACAGCAATATGCTGACCATCGACAATAATACCTTTTTCGTCATAACCGACCTCGTGCTGGTATGTACCGTATGACGAGTCGTGCTTCAGCAGGTGTGCAAGTGTCTTAGTGTCGGTCAGGTCGTTGATAGCAACCACCTTGACGTCACTGCGGTCAAAGGCAATCTTGAAGGCGTTGCGGCCGATGCGACCGAAGCCATTGATTGCCACGTTTACTTGGCTCATTATTTGCTCCTTTTTGTTTTAACATTAGCTGTTTGGCTATTAGTATAGACTGCTTTATCGTATCTGTAAAATATTGACAAAATATATTGTTTAAGCTATAATATTAAAGTTAGGTCCGTACAATATGGAAGGTCTCAGATAATGGTCCTCGCAACTAAACAGCACACCGTTACGATTGTCGACAGCGAAGAGTTCAGCAACGCCCGCAACGGCCTCACCGGCACAGGAATCACCAACGCCGCAAAAGGCAGGAAGGGGGCGAGCGGCGAGAGCATCAAGCTGTCCATCGAGATTAACGAAAAGCCTGTGCGTACATACATGCATAGCGTCTGCTACCACGCCGACGGAAGCGTGGAGGTTATCGCCGAAGCAATCGAGATGGGCGATGGCGAGGTGACGGAATACGATGTCACCTTGACCCTCGGAGTCGATGGCTGGCACGGAACCGCCACGCTAATGTCGCAGAGGCTAATCGACTAACACCCCGTGCGGGCGCCCATCAAACGGCGCCCGCACATTACCCACCCCGCCCGGGCTGGTGGTTTTTTATTTTATAGAGGGAGTTTATACTAAAACATACGATGAATAAGCAAGAGCTTCTCGACTACGCAGCACCTCATTACGATGAAGATGCGCTGCTCGAGTTGTCCCATGCAATCGACTTTGCGAGCAGCCACCACGACGGCCAGAAGCGCAAAAGTGGCGAGCCTTACATCATTCACCCACTTCACGTGGCGTCTATCCTGATTGACTGGGGCATGGATATCGACACCATCCTCGCCGGCGTCCTACATGACACCGTTGAAGACACTGAGGCTTCCCTCGAAGAAATTGAAAACCTCTTCGGCCACGATGTCGCATTTCTCGTTGATGGCGTCACCAAGGTCTCTCAGGCACGTGCCGGCATGCGCAACCTTGAAAGCTACCTACCGCAAACCAAAGATAACCTGTCCAAGCTTCTTATCGCCGTCGGGCAAGACGTACGTGTCATCATCATTAAGCTTGCCGACCGCCTGCATAACCTCTCTACCCTTCAGCACATGAAGCCCGAGAAACAGGTCAAAATTGCTCGCGAGAGCCTCGATGTATTCGCCCCAATGGCTGATCGCCTTGGTATGGGCCGAGTACGTATGCAGATCGAAGAGCTTGCCTTTAGCTACCTAAGCCCAACCGAATTTCATCACCTTCAGAATGTCATCAAAAAACGACTCGGTAAAAGCACACGTCGTCTTGGTATCGTTCGCGCCCAAGTTGAACAAGAACTCAAGAAGCAGGGCTTGAAGTTTGAGGTGAATGGACGCGTTAAGAGTGTCTACAGCCTTCACAAAAAGCTGCAGAAAACCGACGGCAATATGGACGATATTTACGACCTCATGGCGCTGCGCGTCATTGTAGAGTCGAAAGAAGACTGCTACCGCGTGCTTGGTATCTTGCACAGTATGTACCAGCCAATGATCGCTCGTATCAAAGACTACATTGCCGTGCCGAAACCAAATGGCTACCAGAGTCTTCATACGACCGTCATTACTCCAAGCAAGCAGATTGTTGAATTTCAGATTCGCACGTATGACATGCACGAATACGCCGAGCGCGGTCTCGCGGCCAGCTTCCACTACCATGAGCAAAAGAGCAGTAAAGATTATGTGCGCAAAAAGGGCGCGTCTGCCAGCCTACCGAGTCAGCTGCAGTGGATTAGTCAGCTCCAAGAAATTGCCACTCGCCTGCGAAACGGTGAGGATATCCCTGAGGACCAACTCAATATTGACCTTTTTGGTAATCGCATTTTTGTCTACTCACCAAAAGGAGATATTTACAATCTTCCCGAAGGTGCACTTCCGCTCGATTTTGCCTACCTTGTCCATACTGATATTGGCATGCACGCCTACGGTTTCCGCGTAAACGGTAATATTCACGCTTTTGATAAACCCCTCCAGAACGGTGATGTCGTCGAAGTCATTACCCGCAAGCTGCCGCAACCAAAGCAGGCCTGGCTCGATCTGGTCACGACGACCCACGCCCGCACAAAACTTCGCGCGCAGCTAAAGCAAATGGGAGTGATCGAAACAGTATCCCATGCTGCGGCAATCATCCGCGAGAAAGCCTCCCGCAAAAAGAAATAACCAGCCCTACGAGCTGGTTATTTTTATAGAGAGAATCCTTTAACGCTTGTTCCAGCGCTCGATTGACTCGTGAATCACTTCTTTTGCTTCACTTACATCACCCCAGCTCTTCACAATAGTCGTGCCCGGCTTCTTAAGGTCTTTGTAGTGATTGAAGTGGAACTCAATTTGCTTAAGTAGCTGCTCCGGCAGATCCTCAAGAGCAGTGACGGCGTTACCGGTATTACGGTCATCGGCAGGTACAACAACAACCTTATCGTCAACTTCACCATCATCCTCAAACTTCATCACACCAATCACACGAGCTTCCAGGAAGATACCCGTCGAAAGTGGCTCATTGGTGATAATCAATACGTCAAGCTCGTCGCCATCTTCATCGAGTGTCTGTGGAATAAAACCGTAGTTGGTTGGCTTTGCGAAAATCGCAGGCTCAACACGGTCGAGCTGCATTACCGCAAGCTCACGGTTCCATTCAATTTTATGGCTGCTGCCAGCCGGAATTTCGACAACCACATTGATCACGCCGCCATCGACGTCACCTGGTGTCAGGATTTTGTTAAAATCAGCCATCGCTTCTCCTTTACTTACTCCCTCTATAGTAGCAAATCTGATATCATAGGGACAACGATGTTAACTATTGGTCACCGCGGAGCGGCGGGCGTGGCACCCGAAAACAGTCTTGAAGCTCTGCGCGCTGGCGTAGATGCTGGTGCAGATATGCTGGAGTTTGACATCCATCTAACTGCCGATCGCATCCCTGTTCTTATCCATGACAACAACCTCATGCGCACACACAAGAAGCGGATGTTTGTTCATAGCTCGACACTCGCAGAGCTCCGGGAGGCAACCGCCGACTCACATAGCCCGATTGTGACACTCGAAGAAGTGTTCGAAGAATTTTACGGCAAAGTACTTCTCAATATTGAGATCAAACAGCGCGGCGTCGCCAAGGATTTGGTTGCATTTCTTAAATCGAAATACGTCAAAAAAGCAGCCGATTGGGAGAATTTTGTCTTCTCCTCTTTTTACGCCACAGAGCTTCTAGCGCTACGTCACCTCGCATCAAAGGCGACTCTCTGGCTCCTGCACAACCGCAATCCTTTCATCTTTATTGCATACGCACGCCTAATCCAGCTAGATGGCGTCGGCTTCCACCGCCTCTACATCAATGAACTAGCCCTGGAAATAGCCAAAAAGACCAATCTATTTACCTACGCCTATACCGTTAATCGCCCTCACACGGCTTTGATTTTATCTCGCAAAGGACTTGATGCCATTGTGACCGACTATCCCGCAAAGATCCTAAAAGAAATCAAAAAAGAACGCGCCTAAGCGCGTTTCTTTTCATCAAGATACTCTCGTATCGAAAGGGCTGCCGTTGCCCCTTCGCCGACCGCACTAGCAATCTGCATCGTCGCGCCGCTGCGTACATCGCCACTCGCAAATACGCCAGGCATGGAAGTCTCGAGGTGCTGATTAGTTTTGATCAGTCCTTGTTCATCAAGTTCAACACCAGTATCAACCAGGAACTGAGTATTTGGCTTAAGACCCACGAATACAAAGATGCCGTCGGTCAAAAACTCAGTCGGCTCGCCGTCTTTTAGAGCCGCAACAGAAGTCACCCGACCTTCCGTAGTAACAATTTCGGTCGGCATTGTACCAAGATGCACTGTAATCTTGCCAGCAGCAACCTGCTCTTCAAGATCTCGCTGCAATACTTCGCTCGCCTTGATCGTACTACGTACTAGTAGATCAATATGCGTGGTGTATCGTGTCAGGAAAAGAGCCTCCTGTACGGCAGAGTTACCACCGCCGACAACCACAAGGCGCTTGTCGCGATAGAAGGCGCCGTCACAAGTAGCACAGTAGTGCACGCCTCGTCCGTAATATTCAGCCTCACCGGGAATACCAAGTTTATTATAATCACTACCGGTCGCGATCAGCACTGTGTGCGCACGCACATCGGCACCATCTACCGTCACCACCTTTACGCCGTCTTCATCGCGAATAGCCGACACATCACCAAACTCGATATGCGCCCCAAAGCGCTCAGCCTGCTTCTCAAGCTGACCTGCAAGCTTCAAGCCCTCGATTCCATCGGGAAACCCTGGGTAGTTATCAACTTGGTCAGTGATGGCAGCCAGGCCGCCGATTACACCCTTTTCATAGAGTACTGTGTCGATATCTTCACGTGTCGTATACACTGCCGCTGCTAGCGCGCTTGGGCCAGCACCCACCATGATCACATCACGAATTGCTTCACTCATTGTATGTCCGCCTTATTTTGCTTCAAGAATTTCTACGATAAATACCAGTGGGCCAGTTGGCTGGCCGGTGCCATTGTCGACATTGCCGTAGGCCTTGTCGGCCGGAATAGTTAGCTTCACAGTTGAGCCCACTTTTTGACCTGCGAGTCCCTCTTTCCAGCCAGCAATCACGCCGTTGAGGCCAAACTCAATCGGACTAAGTGTGCCGCTCTTCTTGCTGCTATCAAAGATCTGTCCGTCAGCAGTCCAGCCAAAGTAGTTGACCTTTACTGTCGACGCATCGGTTACTACCGCACCGCTGCCTTCTTTAAGCACATCAACCTTTAGCGCCGTGACGCTACTCGCATCAAATGATTCAGCCTTGTAACCCTCAAGTGGCTCGTTTGCCTTACGCATCTCGGCAATATACTGCTCATAAGCCTTTTGTTGAGCCTCGGCATCAGACTGCTCATTTTGCGGGATAAGCACCATCGCTGCAAAACCTGCCAGTGTTCCCACTAGCATGACAATTGCAATTATCCATATACCAATACGTTGGCCTGTTTGTGTCGCCATATCTACTCTTCCCTCACATTTAAACTTGTTCTAGTATACCAAATCTAGTGTCGTTTGACTGCACTACGACGCTATTTCTGCGACGCATCATCTTCGTAAACACGCGATGCACGCCACACACCCAGAGCCTGGCCAATTGGCAGTAGGTCGTTATAACCCATAAAATCGGCCGCACGGCGCAACATTGCGCCAACTAATCCTGTAAAGCGTAGACCATGCCATTCAAAAATTGCCCAGAATGGTCCTACCGGCACAACTACTGGTGGCTTAACTGCCTTATAGACCTTTGGCTTTTGACCATTGAGCTCCCGTTTGATATTGCGTGCCACAAATAGGGCATCGTGCAGAGCGGTTTGTGCCAAGCCGGTATACTGCGTCGCTGCATTATCACCCATGACATAGACATTATCCGCTGCCTTCAAATACGCATCAACATTCACACGGCCATTCGGCGCAAATGTAAACTGCTGATCGTGCTGCGCATAAAAAGGATGGTTAGCAACACCGGATGTCCAGATAACCGTACGGCTCCGGATATCGATGTCTCCCATCTTGAGTTCGTCTTCAGACTCAGATTTGACTGCAGTATTCGTATATACCGTTACGCCAAGCTTATGCAAACGCTCCGCAACCAGTCGGCTCGCTTTTTCGCTCATACGAGGTAAGACCCGTGGAGCAGCTTCAACAAGATCAATCTTGATAGGATGATCTACTAGCTTATAGTGGGCACATAGACGGCGCAGATACGCACCCATGGCGGCCGCCAACTCAACGCCAGTTGGACCACCTCCGACGATCACGTAGTGACTATCGGGCGTGTGGCGGCTCGTAAACTCATCTCGCAGGTGTGCCTGCAGACGTCGGATTTCTTCAACCGACTTAATACCATGAGCGTGCTTCTCAAGCCCCTTAATGCCAAAGTATGTCGTCACCGTACCGAGTGCAAAGAGCACTTTATCGTAATGATACAACTTACCACTAGCACCCGTAACAACTTGCGCCGTAGCATCAAGGTCTGTAACTGTATCGTGCACCAGCTTCACTCGTGACTTGTTTTTAAATATCGTCTTCAGTGGCACCCAAGATTCCAGGTGACTGTGCCCTGTTGCTGTCGAATAGAGCGCTGGATAATACTGAAAGTCCTTCTTATCACTAATAAGGGTCACCTTCGCAGATGGGTGCGACGCAAGCTCTAGGGCAGCCTTTACGCCAGCAAAACCGCCACCAACAATCGTAATATGCATGTACTGTCTCTTTCTGTCTAATGTCTAGTTATCTATTTGTTTGTATCGCCAAGCGACGGTGCGCCACAAAGCCAAGTACACCTGCAAGCATCGTGTATATAAGTCCACTAACACAAAGGTGCAGAAGACTGACTGATTCCAGCAGCATGAGCGCACTACCACTAGCAACCGTTGCACCGACTAGTACATGACTAGCCATAACAACACGACGAGAAGCGGTCGCGAGCCCAAGTACACTGCAAACAATACTTGCACATGCTATCAATACGTGAAGCATAATCATCATATCGTTCAGTATACCATCATTACGGCAAGAATCCGCCGACTGCAATCAATCCTAGCATCGCAAGCAGGACCACCAGAGAAACAAAGAACATCCGACGCGCCCATACTACCGCATCACCTTTATAATTTCGTAGACCTTGAATCACCCAACTAAAGCCCACTGCCGTCATAGCGACTGCGTAAATCAGACCAGCATAGCCAGCAAGTGTCAATAGCGGCGCCGATAACACAAACAGCACAACAAAAATAAAGAGTTGTCGCTTCGTACTGACAAGCCCTCTCTTCACCGACCATATTGGCAAGTTTGCAGCACGATATTCCTCATGACGAAACATAGCGATAGCGTAAAAGTGAGTCATCTGCCAAAGCGTCATCATAAGAAATAGCACGAGCGCTGCCGTATCGAGCCGCCCAGTCAGGGCCGTATATCCCGCTACGAGCGGCAGGGCCCCGGGAAGGGTTCCAATGAGCGTACTCCACGAGGTCGTGCGCTTCGCCCAGCCATATAGCAGCACATAGGTTGCATATGCAACAATTCCCAGTATGACCGTTAAAAGATTTGTGCATACGGCCAACAAAACGAAGCCAGCAATACCAAGCAGCAACGAGTATAGCAGTGCGGCTCGCTTAGAGATGACGCCCATCACGACTTCTCGCTGTTTCGTACGCTTCATACGAGCATCGATATTTCGATCAAGTACGTTATTTGCAACACATGCCGATCCAATAACACCTGCTATACCAAACAGCAGACCTACAAAACTGAGTGCGTCAAACCTTCCCATAACAGACACTGCCAGCAAGAAACCTGCAGCAGCGGACAGGGTATTACTCACCGTAATGCCCGGCTTAAGAATATGCAGGTAGGCGTGAACCATTGAGCGCATTAAAAGCCTTTTTCTCGCTGTTCCATCATATAGGCGTCCATCTGCTCGGTCGTCATCATCATATTGTAATTAAGATTATTCATAATCCAGAGCGAACCGGCCACTACAATGACCAAAATAATAAGCATGAATAGTAGCGCCGTCAGGTTCCATCGCGGCCGATCTTCTTGCCCAACATGCAAAAAGAAAATGAGCTGCACAGACAGCTGAACAACCGCCAAAGTCATAAGCACAGCAATTAACCATGGACCCTCAAGTACCTTGTTCATGGCTAACCAGAAAGCAAGCAATGTCAGTCCTAGCGCACCCGCAAAACCAATAATATAGTGAGTAATTTGCTGTCTCAATGAGACTGCCTGCCGCTTCGCCATATTAGATCACCTCCATGAAATATACGATGGTAAAGATAAAAATCCACACCACATCGAGGAAATGCCAGAACATAGCCGCCAGCGACAAGCGTCGCAGCATGTGCACGCTACTTCCCCGCCAAGCTAGGCGCAGCGTTAATACCAGCAGCCAAATCAGACCCACCGCGATGTGCGCACCATGTGTCCCCACGAGCGTAAAGAAGGCCGTCAAGAAACCACTTGCCTGCCAGCTATGCCCCTCACTGACAAGGTGGCTAAACTCCGTCATCTCCATTACCAAGAAGGCAGCACCAAGCAGCATCGTCACTACGAGCATGCCAATCGCTTGCCGAACTTTATCATAACGAGCCAGTAGGAGTGCAAGTCCACAAGTTAAACTACTCACAAGCAGGATCACAGTTTCAACGAGAACAAAGGACAGGTCAAATAGCTCACGCCCCGAAGGGCCGCCATTCGTACCCCCGCTTAGTACAATGTACGTCGCAAACAGTGTCCCAAAGAGCACGCAGTCTGTCATAAGATAGATCCAAAAACCAAGTTGCGTTTTTTGATCACGTGCCGCTACATGTGCCTCGCTCATACCACCACTCCTTTCTGATGACGGACCGCATCAAGTTGCTCGAGCTCCTTAGCGGTCACCACATACTCAATATCATCATTTGTTGTACGAATAATAACAAGTACAATTGCCGCAACAAGTCCAACAATTGCCAGCCACCATATGTGCCAAATTAACCCAAATCCAACAGCCAGCGCCATTGCGGCAATCATAACCCCAAGGCCGGAATTCTTCGGCAGTTCAATATCTTTGTAATCTGGTGCTTTTAACATATGACCACGCCTGCGCGCCTGCTTTTCTTCCCACCAAGCATCCCGTGTCGTCACACTTGGCGTGACAGCAAAGTTGTAAAATGGCGCCGGCGACGGAACGGACCACTCGAGCGTACGACCATTCCATGGGTCGCCTGTTGTATCGAGATTCTTCTTACGATTCCAGATACTCCAACCAAGCTGCAATAACTGTACGGCAATTGCCAATCCGATAATCATCACTCCTACGCCTGCCACAATAAACAAACCCTGCCACCCTGTCGAAGCGTCGTAGTGATCAAGGCGACGCGCGGCACCCATGAATCCAAGTGCATAGAGCGGCAGAAAGGCTACTAGGAAGCCTATCGCCCATAAGTAGGCCGCCAGCCTACCCAGCCCTTCATGCAACTTGAAGCCAAATACCTTCGGGAACCAATAAGTTAACCCTGCGAAATACCCAAAAACAACACCACCGATGATAACGTTATGGAAGTGTGCCACAAGGAAGAGGCTGTTGTGGACCTGGAAGTCAATTGCTGGCACCGCCATCAGCACACCAGTGACGCCACCAATAGTAAATGTCATCACGAAGGCCATAAACCAATTCATTGGCGTCGCAAACTTGATACGACCACGATACATCGTAAAGAGCCAGTTGAATATCTTCACGCCTGTTGGAATAGCGATAATCATCGTCGTGATACCAAAGAACGCATTCACATTAGCACCGCCACCCATCGTAAAGAAATGGTGTAGCCAAACAATAAACGACAGGAATGTAATTGCAAACAATGCGCCAACCATCGTCTTGTACCCAAAGAGCTTTTTACGCGCAAAGGTTGCCACAATTTCTGAGAAAATACCAAACGCCGGCAAAATCAGAATATACACCTCCGGGTGGCCCCATGCCCAAATGAGATTGATGTACATCATCGGATTGCCGCCATCGGTTGACGTAAAGAAGTGCATTCCCATGAGGCGATCAAGGGACAACATACCAAGTGTTGCCGTCAAGATAGGAAACGCGAAAATAACAAGCAACATCGCTACCAGTACACTCCATGCAAATATTGGCAGTTTCATGAGCGTCATACCTGGAGCACGCAACTTCAAGATCGTAACAATGAAATTAATACCCGACAGCAGGCTACCAATACCAGCAATTTGCAGCGACCATATCCAATAATCAACACCGACGCCCGGGCTGTATTCAATACCTGTGAGCGGCGGGTAGCCGAGCCATCCGCCTGTCGAAAAGCCGCCGAGCACCAATGAGGCATTCATAAGGATCATACCAGCCACAAACAGCCAGAAGCTCACCGAGTTCATAAATGGAAAGGCAACGTCACGTGCGCCAATCATAAGGGGCAGCACAAGATTAATCAGCCCGAACATCAATCCCATCGCCACAAAGAAAATCATGATACTACCATGCGCCGAGAAGACTTGCTGGAACATGTCGGCATCCATCAAACCAGGGTTACTCGCCGCAATCGCCTGCTGGGCACGCATCATTACTGCATCGGCCACACCGCGCAGCAGCATAAGAATCGCCACGACAATATACATGACGCCTATTTTCTTTGCATCAAGCGAAGTGAACCAGTTCGTCCAAAGCCAACCCCATTTCTTAAAATAAGTCAGCGCCCCGGCGATGCCTAGTAACCCGAGAACGAGCATAGCCGCACCGCCTTGGGTGATAATATCATCTGGCAGCGCACTCCAGTCTAATCGTCCTAACATGTTTGCCATTAGCTGCATCAGTGTCTCTCCCCTGTCGTTGCATGTTCCTCAGTAGTTGAATCGGGTTCCATATATTTCATCACAATAGTCGTATAAAGACCTTTTTCCTGTAGTACAAAGTAATCAGGCTCCTTCGGAACGGCAGGCCGCGCCAGGGTGGCGTAACGACCGGCATCAAGTGTACCTCCAGTTGACTTCACACTCTGAACCCACGTCTTAAAATCGCTTTCCGTCAAGGATTGTGCTGTAAACTTCATGTCAGCATACCCCTCCCCGCTAATGTTTGCCGAGGAGCCTTTGTACTCACCTACTCGATCAGCCGCCAAATGAAGCTTAGTGGTCATACCATTCATGGCATACACTTGGCCACCCAAGCTGGGGATCCAAAATGAATTCATGGGCGCATCAGCTGTAATCTCAAAGTTAACCGGTGTCTTTTCAGGGAAGCGGAGATCGTTTGTAGTTGCGATGCCCAATTCTGGATAGATAAATAGCCATTTCCACTGCAGCGCCACCACCTGAACTTTTACCGGTTTAACATCGGAGGTAAGCGGCCTGTACGGATCAAGAGCATGGCTACTCTGCCAGGTAATAACGCTGAGAATTGCAATAATGACACACGGAATACCCCACCAAATAATCTCTAGCCACTTACTATCCCCCCACTCCGGAGTGTAGCGAGCCTTATGATTATCCTCACGATATTTCCATGCAAAGAAAAAGAGCATAAAGAACACCGGCACTACAACTATAAGCGCCAACACGAGCGTAAAGACGATCAAGTCACGCTGTTTAGCCGCCACCTCGCCCTGGGGCTGGAGGACATCGATTGACACACCTGAAAAATACCAAACAGCAGCAGCAATCAAGCCGACAATCGCGGCAATCCAGAGGCCAATAACAAGCGGCTTCTTCAAGTACGTTTCCTTATGTTAGCGTTAACTATACATATAGTACCTTGTTTGCGTCCGTTTGGTAATACCGCTTATCTTTGACTTACCTCGGTAATTCAACTATAACTGCACCTAGGCCCAGTCGATTGTCACACGAGGATCGACGCAGCAGCCCTCTTTTTAGGAGTGTTAATGAAAAATTGGTTCAGATGGCCAATACAAGTAAACCGAGCCTCAATGAGACACTGGTTTGTCAGGATGGTACGAGTTAATCGTGCCTCAATCTATATTGTTGCATGCGGCGTAACATCGCTGATTGCAATCCCAACCGCTCACTTGGTTGCCGCTGGAAATGGATGGTGGGGGCTACTGTATGTATTGGCGATCAACTTAGCCGTTGTCGCCATCATTACCGCAGCGCTCTACCCTCTCGTTTCCAAGCTACCAAAAGTCCCAAAGCGACCAGCGAGAAAGCCTGCCACTGGTAAACTTTCTCGATTTGCTTACAAAAGAATACGAGAAGAGCAGCCAGACTTGCTAAACAGCCCGGTTGTATTTGAGATTCGTCTCCCATGGGAGGTACTGTTTATACCCTTCCCGGTAAAAACCAGATCAGCCCAGGAGCAGCGCGAGCAAAGCAAGGAGAGATCCAGTAGAGGACGACTAAGGAAAACCATTCGGCACCTAGAGAAACTTGCCGGTGACAGTACGATTATTACACCTTTAATACGTTTCGTACTCAGCCTTCTGTTACTAGCGGGCGCAAGTGTCATCTTGTTGCTTCCGGATGTTGAATTGGGCGGCATCGAAGTGCTGCTTATTGCGGGGTTCTTTACTTACTGCCTCATTCGTTTCGTGTCGCTATACCACCGATTAGCACGGTGGTCTGGCTATCGCGTCATCGCCTTCAGATCGCGAGAAACGGACGAATACACAGTACCTGCTCAACTTGTCGTTATCAACAAACCACGCCTACTACCAGGAGGTTCCGTACCAGCTATTCCCATCGCAAAGATCCAAGCACCCTGGACCTCGACCGCCCCCAAAGGAGCAAGCGAGGAAAGTAAACTAAGTATCCTCGCGGGGACACTAAAACTTAACTACATTCTTGTCGATATCATCGGCGAGGAAGCGGGAGTGTTTGAGTCAATGGGACCGTTCCGTGAAGCCGTTTATTTCAACAACCAGCTCAAGGCAATAGTCGCCGAAACCAATAACCTTTAGCTACCTGAAAAGAGTCAGCCCGTGTCACGTGCGTTTAACGCATAGGACACGGGCTCTCTTCTTTTAACAACTATCGATGTTTATGAAATTTTGTTTTTCTTTTATGGCGAGGGCGCCAAGAGCGGCCACTACTCTCTTCTTCAATGTAGTGGCGGCGCTCATCCTGTAGCTTTGCAATGAAGTTACTGCCAAAGTAAGATTCCAAGCGACGTACCTTCTCCAACTCACGCTGCTGCCCCGCCGATAGCTCATCAACCGAAATAACGCCGTCTAGGATTACCTTCACGCGCCCAAGCACATGCTTGAAGGCTATACTTGGAATTCTGCGCCTATACCCATTCTTTAGTCGCCGCCGCTCAGCCTCAAGCTGATCATATACCCATGCCGCATACGCCTCGTTAAACATTTTCCGGAACCGCGGTGAATTGTCGGTCAGCGGCGTACTTTCAGCTTCAATCGTTTTACCACCAAATCGCAGCATCTGTCGTGTCGCAAGCGTTCCACGATGACTATCAAAGAAGACCTTACCTGGGCGCGATTTAAAGATATCCGGCGCCAGAGACATGAGCCACTTGGCTTCAACTTTCGTCACCCCTTGCACTAAATGCAGAGTCTCTAAGCTTCCGCTCTGTGTCGGAATCTGGAGGTCAAATGGAGTGCCGGCGATAAGTCGTGCACCCACAACAACAGAACTGCTCGATAATTCTCGCTTCGCTTTCTGCATAAGATGAACCGCCTCACCCGTGTCGTCAACTATCCATAGCTGATCAATCTGGCCAGCTACAATACAGCGAAGCAAGTCGTCGCGCTCAGCATCATCGACAGGAGAAAGTTCGCCATCGTCCAATCCCAGGTCATGATGCAATCGCCCCATAACTTCTCGCGCTTTGTCTACATTTTTCCCGATAATACCAAGCTCGTCATATTCGTCCGGTATAATACCTGAAAGCGCCAAAAAGACTTCATACTGAGCCACGAGGTCGGATTTCGCTTGCTTCACAAAGCGCTTCCATCCAGTATAGCGCGTACCGCCCTTTACAATCCCTCCAACCTCCTGGATGGCAATAACCGCTGCCAGTTTCCGCTGAAGTTCTTTTGAATACTGCTGGGCCTCAACAAGCATGCGCGCATAGCTTGACTCAACCGGGAACTGCTCCATTAATCGTCCGATACGCGTTACCTCATGTTGGTCCGTAAGCGCACCAAGACTCCTCAGTGTTTGCTTGGCGCGACGAATAGCCCCAAGGCGAGGGTCGTGATAAAATTCTAATTCCTCAATATCAATTCCGACATTTGCAAGACGCAGCGTCAAGCGGTCAATGTGCTTACGTAAGATTTCCGGCACAGGATACGCATTTCGCTCCGCTAATTCCTTACAAGGCATATCCTCAAGTGGTGCAAGTATATACTCACCTGGCTTTGTACGGCCTGCCCGGCCGGCGCGCTGCAAACAGTCGGCCTGCGAGATTTGTGCGATAAACAATCCCTCAACGCCATTACGCACTTCACTCCTCCGCTCGAGTCCCGAGTCAATGACGACGTCAACATCATCGATCGTGATACTCGTTTGAGCAATATTGGTAGACAGAATCACCTTTCCGCTATCATATGACCTAAAGACTTTCTGCTGATCTTCAACATCGAGCTGACTATGTAGCGGCAACACAGGGACGCGTCTCTCAGCAGCTTGTGCCTTAATCGCATTTGCAACCGTCTCAATCTCAGCCTTTCCTGGCAAGAAAACCAACATGTTACTCTGCTTGTATTTAATTTGATCAAGAATTTCTTTAATGAGATCAGTACCTTGGCGCTTTTTAACTTCAAAACTTCGGCCCGGCACGTTAATAACCGCAGTCGTTGAAAAATATTCGGCAAGATTATCGGTCTCAATGGTTGCGCTCATGATGAGCACTTTAAAGTGACTGTCTTCCTGGCAACGCTTTTTTGCCCACGCCACCAGAACTTCCATGTTCTCATTCCATTCGTGAACCTCATCAAGCACTAAAATTTGACGCTCACTTACACCCGAACCAGTCAGCTCGCGCACGAGCTGCAGCCCGTCGGTGCAATACAAAATAGACGTCCCAGGGTCGTCATCCCTTTCATGAGCAGTTCGATATCCAATCACCTTGTCAGGATCTTGCCCTGTCTTGATAGCCCACTCTTCGCGTACACGTCGAGAAAGATTGCGAGCCGCGAGGATTCGCGGCTGTGTAACAATCACTTTCACATAGCCGTCCTCGGCAAGGAACTGTGGCACCTGCGTACTTTTACCCGCCCCGGTTTCAGCAGTCAAAATAGTAACCTGGTTTGCATCAACGGCATCCAGAATCTGCTGCCGATAATCGGCAATTGGCAAATCTTCGATAAGCCCAAGCTCAGCAGGTATCATATGGTTTTATTGTAGCGTAAGATGCGGCTAAATAACACGAGCGGCAGTGCGATCAACAACCTGAGACACGACTGCGTCAATCACAGCGCTTGTCTCCTCGCTTGTAAGTGTTCGGTCATGCGCCGTCATCTTAATACGAATCGTTACGTTCTTTGTTGCTTCACCCTCGCTTTGATATATATCAACAGGCTCAATAGCTGTTTCAAGTTCACTTTCACGAAGTGCACTCATCGTCGCCTCGATAATCCGCCCGTAAGGCACACTTTCTTCAACCTGGAAGCATACGTCGCGCTCCGTGCCAGGGAAGCGACTGAGTGGCTTGTAGCCTGGCTGAGTTTGCATAACCGCAGCCTGCAGTACATCCGTCATCAACTCAAAGCCCGCCGCATAAGGAAGCTTAAAGGCGCGAGCTACTGCCGTCTTGTATTCACCAACAACACCAAGCTTTTCGCCAGTTGAAACGCAGTACACCTCAGCGCTACGCTTTGGCTCAAACGGCGCCGTCAAGGCATTTTCAGCGGCTAATGGTCGGTATTCAACTTCAACACCAAGCGTATTCATCAGGTATTCAAGTGTATGCTTAGCGCGGTAGTAAGGGGCGCCCAACTGGGCCACCTTAGCAGCATAGACAAAGGCAGTACGCTCAAACTCTACCGGCAACCCTTCATCGTTCAGATCAGCCTGCTTATTATGCGCCTTTCCAATCTCGAACAAACCAAACTCGTCATAACCCGCCCTGATGTTGCCGTACACTTTATCAAGTAGGCTTGGTGTTAGACTTAGGCGATAGTACTGCAAATCTGGACTTAGGGCATTACCCAAGCGGAAGGCTTCTTCAGGCCGCTGTTCGGCCTTTTTGATGATATTTTCATGCACAAAGCTGTAGGTTAAAACTTCATTTGCACCACCTCGCGCCAAGCTATCACGAATACTCTGCTTGAGTTCACGACTCAGATTCTTCGCTACAGGCTTTGCACTGCGCATCGGCAGTTCGCGTGGCAACTTATCAAATCCATAGAGACGACCCACCTCTTCCACGACATCCTCAGCAAGCTCGATATCCATACGCCAGAATGGAGCCCAATAAAACAGGGTTGGCTCGCTTGTGCCGGGTTTCTCATAAGCCTCGATCTCAACATTCGTCAAAAGTTTTACAACCTGACCAGCATCTAGATCTAACCCAAGGCGACTATTGATAAACTCAACCTCAAGCGCCTCTGGACCACCCATAGGAAATCCCATATCAGTCGCTGAATCAGCGCGCTTTACATCAAAGACCTCACCCGCCTGCTTACCGCCCGCAATATCCTGCAAGGCAGTCATAAGAAGACCAAGGACGCGGTCGTTTTGTAGTGGTGACTGGCCCTTATTGAAGCGAGTTAACGCGTCAGTGAAGACACCGTGACGCATGCTAGTCTTGCGAACAGCATACATATCAAAAGTTGCCACTTCGAGTACAACATTTTTAGTTTCAGCGGAAACTTCACTGTTGCCACCGCCCATGATGCCTCCAAGCCCGACAATACCTTCACCGTCGACGATGACAATATCCTCATCGCTCAACTCATAGGTCTTTCCGTTGAGTAATGTTGCAGTTTCACCCTTTTGAGCAAGGCGTGCGCCAAGCTTTTGACCACGAAGTTTATCGTAATCATATGCATGCACTGGCTGCGCCGATAAGAGCATAATGTAGTTCGTAAGATCAACGACATTATTAATTGCCTTGCTTCCCAGACGCACCAATTCACACTGGAGCCATAGCGGGCTTGGCTTAATCTCTATGTCCTTCATGGTAACCGCCATAAAGCGCGCTACTTTTTCAGGAGCTTTGTTGAACACTTCTAGGCTCAAGCCTTCGCCACTGCCAAATTCAGGTTTATCAAGATACCATGCCGGACTCGTAAATGGCTGGCCAAAAATACCAGCAATTTCTCGCGCCACACCCAGTTGGCCAAAGCAGTCCGGACGATGTGTAAACATCTTGTTTTCGATCTCAATAATTGTGTCGTCTAAACCATACGCCTTCGCAAAACTAACACCAGGTTCGATTGCGAGGCCGATTGGCCGCGGTTCCGCTGGATCAATTTCAATAATGCCATCATGATCACCATTAATAGCCAGCTCGTCTCCGGCCGCTAGCATGCCGTGACTCAGCACACCGCGCAGCTCACGTGAGCTTAAGACAAATGGCTCTTCGTCATCGAAACTTGCCGGTACGGTACTTTGCGGCGGCAACCAAACAGCGAAAATTCCCGCTCGTGCATTCGGCGCGCCACAGACCACCTGGACATAGCCGCTATCATTGCGCGGCACGTCAGGCGTCACGCCACCGTCATCCACCAAGCATACGCGTAAACGATCTGCATTTGGATGCTGCTCAGCACTCACGACCTTCACGACGACTGCGTCCGCATACTTCCGACCCAGGTCAACAACATCTTCAACGCCACCAAGCTGCTCGTTGATCCGCTTCACGAGCTCGTCAACGGAAGGAAGCTCGAAATTAATATATTGCTTAACGGTATTTAAACTAACTTTCATCTAAAACTGCCTCAAAAAGTCTAATTTTGCACTCTCAAAATGTCGGACATCTTCGATGCCGTACTTCATCATCACCAAGCGGTCAATACCGCAGCCAAACGCAAATCCAGTGTATTCATTTGGATCAATATCGGCAGCGCGCAGCACATTCGGGTGAATCATACCGCAACCAAGCAACTCAATCCAACCTTCACCAGAACACACCTTACAGTTTGGATCCTTGCCCTCGCAAAACGGACAGCTCAGGGCAAACTCAAAGCTTGGCTCGGTAAACGGAAAATAGAATGGATTAACGCGAACGTTCAACTTTTTACCATAGTATTCTTCCAGAAATCCCTGAAGCGTCGCGATAAGCATACCGGCGTGCACACCCTTGGCGACATAAATGCCTTCCACCTGATAGAAGGTGTGTTCGTGGCGTGCATCGAGATCTTCATTACGGAAGACGCGGTCTGGAACCACGGCTGCAATCGCTTCGCCGCTATCAAGCTGGGCGCGATACTTCTTGAGAACGCGGTTCTGCATAGTGCTCGTGTGCGCAGGCGCAATCAGCGGATCACCATCACGATCTGTCTCGACTGTCATGAACGTATCATAGTCGTCGCGTGCCGGGTGACCTTTCGGGAAATTGAGCGTTTCAAACATGTGATACTGGTCGTCAATTTCGCGAGAATCTTCAATTACGAAGCCCATGCGCTCAAAGATACCGGATAGTCGATGGACTTCCTGCATGAGCGGATGAATCGACCCTTGGATGGTCGAAAGCAGCGCAGGCGCACTAGCGTTAATATCCCAGGGTGCCGTCACATCAAGCGGGGCAACCTTCGCACTTTCGAGCATTGCATCTCGATCAGTCACGGCAGCGTCAAGCGCCTGTTTTAACTCATTTACCGCCTTACCATATGCACCGCGCTCTTCAGGGGGAAGTGTTGGCAGCACGGCATAGAGCTGCTTTAGTTCCGGTGCTCGCAGAACAGCTCGAGGATCATCTGTGGCCGCGATACGCGCCAGCAACGCTTCGCGGACTTCATCAATGTTTGTCATAACTTCTTTCAGTATACGCTACAACAGGGGTAAAAGCGAGTCTAAATTTGCCCGTTTGCACGCATCATAATGATAACGAGCGCAGCAATCGCGAGGCCAACAACCACTAGCCATAACCATGCCAAGCTGGTCGTACGCTTTGTCCCTTGCATGTACTGAGAGTCCTCTATATTTTCGAGTTTATTTTCCGACTCAGCGCGGCTTCGCGCCTTCTCCTGCAGCTCAGCCGCAATGCGTCGCTGCAACTCGCTTCGTTCTTCGTTCTGTCGAATAAATAATGCCATACTCTTAGTATACCACTCGTGTTTATTGTCAGAGTTCTATGCTATACTAACGCCATATTTCACTATAAAGGAGGAAATACATGGCTACAAAGAAAGCCGCTTCGACGACGAAGAAATCGACCGCCAAAAAGGCACCCGTCGCTAAGCAAACTACAACCAAAGTTACTACTGTAAAAGCCGTTGAGGCTCGTCCAGCAGTTAAGGCAGCAGCCGCATCTCCAACTAAGTCACTGTTTGGTCGCGTCAATCGCGCACCACTCATTGCTGCGCTCATTGCCGAGTTTATCGGTACATTCTTGCTTGCAGCAACGGTAGTTGCCGGCCAAGGCCAGCCAATCCTCGTGCTGTTTGCGCTTGTCGGTATCGTTCTGACAATCGCTAGCCTGTCTGGAGCATACGTCAACCCAGCCCTAACGATCGCTGGATGGGTAAGCCGCCGCCTCACTGGTCTGCGCGCACTTGGCTACGTTATTGCCCAAGTTCTCGGTGCGATGCTTGCGCTCGTGCTGCTAAACGCCTTCGTGCAGGCATCGGCAACTGATAGCTCAGCACTTCTAAACCAGACTGCCAGCCTCTACAAAGCCGCTGAGATTCCAGCTGGCAAAGAATGGCTCGTTTTGAGCGCCGAACTTATCGGTAGCATCATTCTTGCCTTTGCGTTTGCTGCGGCAACTCGCATGGTTCTTGACCGTGCCGCACGCGGCCTGACTATCGGTCTTGGCTACTACATCGGTCTCATGATCGCTGGCTCACTCGCAGCTGTCATTGGCGCTAGTGCAATCCTTAACCCGGCTGTCGCTATCGCACTCCAGGCAATCACCTTTACGGATGTTTGGCCAATTGCGATTTACGGCCTCACCGCAATCGTCGGTGCCGTACTCGGCTTCCTACTCCACGACTTCCTGAGCAACTCAGAAAAAGAAGCGTAAGCACAACTACCAATGAAAATCCCGCCGATTATGGCGGGATTTTTTATGTTAGTCTTCACGACTCGGCTTATCGAGCAGCAGCGGATCAACAGTAGACTCGCTCGCGGCAATCTTCACAATATCCTTATCAACCTTAGCTAGCTCTTTGTGTGCTGCGTTATAGTGGTTGACCGTGGTACCGAGCGCATTACCCAGCTTTTGCATATAATCCTCAAAACGACCGATATGCTGACCAAGCTTGCCAACACGGACCTGGATATCTTTCGCTTGCTCTTCAATCTGCAGACTACGAAGCCCCTGTAGGACCGTTTGCAGATATGCCATAAAGCTCGTCGGGCTCACAATAATCACTCGTTTGTCGCGAAAAGCATATTCAATCAAATCTCGTGAACTACCACCCGTACCGACGTTATTAATTAAAAGATCATAGTAAAGAGACTCGCTCGGAATAAACATAAATGCAAAGTCCATCGTCTTCTCGCTAGTGCGGATATACTTGCTTGTTTCATCAATACGACCCTTGAGGTCAGCTTTCACGCGCAGCAAGTAGCGTTCACGCTCATCTTTATCAGCGGCTACAATCATGCGGTTGTAATTTTCAAGACTAAACTTACTGTCGATCGACAACATCTGTCCCTTTTCAAGAAAAATCACCGCATCAACAATCTCTCCATCAGCAAACTTATACTGCATCTGGAACTGCCCTGGCGGCAATACATTCTCAAGCACACTCTGCAGATAGTATTCGCCAAAAACGCCGCGTTGTTTTGGATTTTGAAGCACATTTTGCAATGTCTTGAGCTCATCCGCCACGTCGACCACCCTGCGGTTAGTCTCGTCGAGCTTTGCTAGGCGCTGCGTCACGTCGGCCACAAGTTTGGCACTCTCACTGAGCTGCCGCTGGACAGACGTCTGCACCGCCAAGTTACTGCGCTCAAGCTTGTCGCCCATCGTCTGCTGCAGACCAGCGATACTGCGCGACAGCTCAGTGACGTCGGCCTTCATAAGCTCCACGGCACTCGAGTTCTTAAGCTCACGTAATCGGCCGTTTAAGATAGCAATAACCGCTCCAAAACCAAGAATCACTACTATCAACACTATCGAGAGAATTACTATATCCATTCCCTCAGTATAGCATTAGCTATTTAGCACAAAACGCACCAGCACAAGGACGATAATTGCGATAATCACCGCCCACAGCATCGAGCGAAGTCGCATCACCCAACTAAATAGCATATAGGCAACGCTAAAGAGTAACGCGCCTACAAATAGCGCCGTGTACCAAGGTTGCGTATCAAGAATATTAAACACTCCCCATAGCGCCAAAGCAGCCGCTAACCCTACGAGCAATGGGCGGAAAATTTGCAATCGGACCAACCCCCATACTCCCAGACCAGTCGCAATTAGCACACCAGCAGTATAGCCATAATTACCCGACGCAGCACAGCCTTCGGCACCTGCATCACGACAGAATATAAATCTAAATAGCGCAACATCTAAAATCTGGCCCACTACCCATGCCGCCGCTCCGACCCCAAGGCCAACAATACCAACCCATAGCAATTGACGATAGTTCATTGTCACCGCCGGCTCCACCCGTTCGATCAATTCACGTATCTTTACCACATCTATCTCCTCTTAGATGGAGTAAGTATAGTCGATTTTTTATTTTTTGGCGATAGACTGGCGACGCAGTGGCATCCGATCAGCCTGCAAATACCAAACAATACCAGTGACTGCAACAACAATACCGCCGATTACATCAAGTGGCGTGTGTACGAGGGCGAGCACACGCCCAAGGCACGTGAGCAGCGTAAGACTAGCCAGGATGAGAGCAATCCTTTTTGCTCGCGTCTCAAACCATACGGCAAGTGTCAGAAAAGTGGCAAAGAGTGCATGGTCAGACGGAAAACCAGGGTTATTAAGATATGATGCTCCGGCTTCTAATCCTAGTAACTCAAAGGGTCGCTCGGTTGCAGGTTGATAGACCACGCCAAGTAATTTGGCAATCAAAAAAGCCGTCAGTCCTGCCATCAGAACCCGGCTATATGCTTCAAATCGATAACCCTTAGGCACACGCAACAAGAGCGCGTAGCCCGCAAGCAGTACAATTGGCAACATAGCGCCATCGGCGAGTATACGAACAAACGTTTCCATAACCATTATTTCAAGTATACTCGCCTAGACACCAGACGCAACTAACCGATACGACTGCTCCTTACTGCCACATACCGCTCAATCTTTTGAGACGTCCAGCCCCGACTGCGCAACTCATGCTTTAACTTGCCGAATAAGGCGAGCCGAAAGACGCGGTCATTTTTGAAGCCACGTCGGCGGATAATATCTTTAAAAGCCAGTCTCTTCTGCATTGCTCTAAATTCAAATGGATCAATACCGAGTACTTCGGCGCGCAGCTCACCCTTTCGATCGTGATGCTGCAAGATCCTATCGAATCTAGACTCTTGACGATTTTTACGACCAGGCATTTGGCTGAGTCCCGGCACAGCCGCCGCCACAGCGGTCACGATTAACAAAGATGTTAAGGTTTTTGTTGACATTCGCATTGCTTAGCCCCCTTATAAGCATTAACTTCTTGCTTATGTTTTCACTATACAACGTGAAAATACGTGAAAAATAAGTGTTTTTTGCAACGTGAAATTAATAGCTTAGCTAAGACCGATCGCTCGAGCCACAACAAGGACTACAATAATCAACGATACCAGAGCCTGTATCATCATCAGCAATTTAGCCCGGTGTGACACTGGGATGGTATCTGCCGAGGCAAAGTTCGTAACATTGGTTGTCGACAAATAAAGATAGTCCATAAACCCCGGTCGCCAAGTATCGTCCGCTAATTTGCTGTGAATCATCTGCGGAAACAGAAAGTCACGTCTGCGAACCGAGGCAATTCGATGATCAGGCCCGCTGCCGTCCATCTCCCAGTACAATAATGCAAACATAAAAATATTTGTTATATAGATCGTTAACCCACTTTTCAGTAAATCTTGCCCACTCAGGTGGTCGCCGTGACCAAAGAGAAACGCCTGAACCAAAAAGATCAATGAAAAGATGTTAATCACTGCAATTATTGCAATCAACAACATCATCAAGCTTCGTCGTATGCGCGAAATTCTACCATAGCCCCCACTCGTAACTACCGCCAGTGCCGCCATTAGCGCAAGCTCAAGCCCTATCACGACAAGCTTGTTATATGGCAGAAATGAGTCGTCTGTAAAATACTGCATGATGGCAACAAACAACACGCCAAGCTGAAGCTGCCAGATCGGGTCGTGAGTCTTTTGAAAAACTTTTTTCATTCGTCCGCGCGTCCTAGTTGTCATGTTCGTTGATTATAGCATATACGATATACCCCTATTATCGGCTGCGTCCCCACAAATAATCGAACCGATTTGCTCGGTTCGATTATTGCATTGCACACGACTCATATTGGCCGTACTGTTACATTATGTTTGTATTGCCAGCTGATGTTGCACTATCGTTACTAGATAGCGCAGTGCGTCCACACCCAAATCAGCACTCATTACCTATAGTATGAACCAAGGTAAGCGCCGTCACGCTCACGTACGAGGCTGTTGCAGCCGTCGACAAAGATGACAATGATAATCACGTCATTATCACGATTGCGGTAACGGTTTTCTCCAACGATACCCCTACCTGGATGGTGACGCCGAGCTACTTCATGTGCTCGCCAACTTGAACCGTATCCATTGTTGTCGTGGCGGTTATTATTGTGATGTCGCCAGTTATTGTCGTTATGATAGCTGTGTGCGCTTACACCAAGAGGCAGCACAGACAAGCTCATTACGCCCGCCATTAATGTTGCCGTCGTAAGCTTTCTTATATTCCCCAATCTCCTCATACACCCTCCTTGCTTTTATGACTCTCTTTGCGTCTGCTTCCTCACTTTCCTACACCCCTCCTTTCGCCTTACCCTTCAATAATAAAATTGGATACACCGATTTTCTGCGAGATACCTCACGCACACAGCACATCAACATGTATTTGTTTAAGCAGCAATTACCTGTCTATGTATTTTTATTGCTGCTTAGTGTCGCAAATTCCTAGTAGCTAAATTTGATATAATTAGTATAGTAACCATAAACAGCGAGGCAACCGTCATTCTTAAACAACCACTAGTGTTCGTAGATGTCGAAACGACTGGCATGAGTCCGCAGCGCGACCGTGTCATCGAAGTGGCCGCCATACGGGTGGAAGATAATCAGATTGTCGATTCTATTAGTACCCTTCTGGATCCTGGGGTTTCTATTCCTTATAACATTACGCAGATCACAGGCATAGCCAATGGTGACATTGCAGGGAAACCAACATTCGACGACATCGCCGACCAGCTCCAACAATTATGTGAAGGAGCAATTTTTGTTGCCCATAACGTACGCTTTGACTATTCATTTTTACGCCAAGAATTCAAACATGTCGGCATAGATTTTGCACCCAAGCAGGTTTGCACGGTCAAGCTGTCGCGCTCTCTCTATCCGCACATGCCCCGACATCGCCTTAGTGATGTAATTAGTTATCATAATTTTACATTCATAAATCGCCACCGCGCCTACGATGATGCTCTCGTGTTAGTGCAATTTTGGCAAAAACTTCAAGCCGACCATACAATCGATATTGTCGAAGAAGCCCTCAAGTCCCAGATGTCTCGTCCCAGTATCCCGCGTCATCTTGATAGTAAAGTCATCCAGTCGCTACCCAGCGGACCAGGTGTCTATATTTTTGAAGACAATGATGGCGCACCGCTTTATATTGGCAAAAGTATCAATATAAAGAAGCGAGTGTTGAGCCATTTCACCGCTGATACCCGTGAAAGTAAAGAGTTTAAAATCTCCCAAAATATCCATCACATAAAGCACATCTCTACTACCGGCGAGCTGTCTGCGCTACTGCTTGAATCAAGCTTAATCAAACAGCACATGCCCGTCTACAATCGCCGTCTACGCAGACTCCGCTCTCTTGCTGTCACGCTGAAACACACTGATACCCATGGCTACATAAATCTCTCGCTCGGCGACCTTACCATGGCGGAAGTACCCGATTATCATAATATTGTCGCTATGCACCCACGGCGCATGGCGGCTAAAAACTCTCTTCTGTCGGCTGTTAAAACATTCGACCTTTGTCCTAAGTTATGTGGCCTCGAGAAAGCAAAAGGCGCCTGCTTTTCTTACCAGCTAGGCAAATGTCGCGGCGCCTGTGTCGGCGACGAAGCGAGTGAAGACTACAATCAGCGCCTACTAAATGCGTTTAGCGGACGAGGAATTGACGACTGGCCACACCAAGGTCCGGTACTCATCATCGAACATAGCGATACCGATGATAGCCAGACAGGCTTTGTTGTCAACAACTGGATTATTGAGGGCACCGTGAACGTCGAAGCCGACAATACGCCGACTTATACACCCTATAGCCAAGACTTTGATCTCGATGCCTATACAATTTTGCGGTCTTACCTCCTTCGCCACCCAGAGCGCGTCACAATTCGCACCTATCACGGCGAATTTGAAGAGCCGTACTTATAGGCGCCTGCTGTATAATAAGACTAACTCCATATGAAACGTCTCGCTCATTACTCTCAGTATTTTCTTCGAAGCCCACGGCTCATCAAAGAGCTCATCGGGCACTCCACTGTCACTAAGCATGACTTTGTGCTCGATATTGGCGCCGGCAGTGGCGTCATATCGTCAGTCCTGGCTGAGCGATGCGCTAAGGTGCTAGCCATTGAATACGAGCCACGTATGGCCAACAAGCTTCGCACCAATTTGTCTCGACACTCTAATGTCACTGTTTTTGAAGGTGACTTCCTCACAATGGACTTGCCCCAGGGGCCTTATAAAGTCTTTGCCAATATTCCCTTCCACCTAAGCTCACCCATCCTTCGCAAGCTCACCCAAGCCGCCACTCCCCCAGATGCAATCTACCTTGTAGTTCAAAAGCAGTTCGCCAATAAGCTCCTCCCCGACTCCGATCGCTTCACAGGGCAGCTCGGCATGATGGTTGGACCTAGATTTGCCGTTCGTATTCGCAAACGGCTCCAGCGCACCGACTTCTGGCCGCACCCAAACGTCGACACCGTACTAGTAGAGCTGCTCCGTCGCGACACGCCTCTTATTGCATCGGCCGCAATGCCCGCCTATCGTCACTTTATCGAGGACTGCTTCTCCGATCCAAAGATTTTCGCCAAAATGCCACAACATAAGGTCAACCTCCCGGCCGACATAAAGCCTTCTCAAATGAAACTCACCCAATGGGTGGACCTGTTTAACGTACAACAAAAGTATCGCTAATATAGCATTAGACGCTCTATGGCATCCGCTGTTGTGTGATAAATGTCACACATAAAATGTGATTGCTCTCGTAGAGGCCACTCTACCTCTTACGCTATGGTCAACGTTAAGCACTTAGTCGGCGCATACGTTTCGCGCTGGAATCAAACGAGGAAGCCATGAAAAGCCGCAAGACGATAGTACCTAGCATCAGAAGGCGACAATGGGGTGCAGAGCGACGCACGACCCCGCTGTCAATGGTGCACGACATACCCTCGACTCATAAAATCGCACTCAGTCGATTAGCGATTGTTCTTACTATCGTCTTCTGGGTGGCCTATGTTGTGTCGACGGTCATTCGACAACTCTTTGACGGCCCTCAAAGTTTTCAATTTACTATGCACACTATCGGCTACCTAATAGTTGTAACCTTCCTCACCTTTTCAGCCCTTATGTATCTCGTGGCACGCCAAGGAGCACTGCAGCGCTTCAGCCGACATGTTCGCGTTCCTCGTGCTGAACTCGATCGTCACTTTACAGACAATCAAGCACCTATTACGGTTCTCGTGCCTTCATATAGCGAAGAGCCCCAAGTCATACGAAAGACTCTGCTATCTGCCGCACTTCAAGAATATCCCAACCTGCGCATTGTATTGCTACTCGATGACAACCCTTACCCAACCAGCCCCGACGCAGCAAGCCGACTTGATGCAACCAGAAACATTGGCAGCGACATCATGAAACTGCTCTCAGGTCCTCATAGACGCTTCGCAACTGCATCTGAAGCTTTTGAACAGCAGTATCCAAACGCCACACATGCCCCCCTAAAAGCTACCAGAGAATTAGCAACACACTACAGCTGGGCTGCGAACTGGCTAAATAAACTTGCCGATAAAGAGGACGTTGAAGACCACGTGGATCTCTTCTTTACCGAGCAAGTCCTGCAAAATCTCGCCAAAGAGTTACACCTCATGAAAGACGCTCTTATTGCTTCATGCGATGAAAACACCCCTCTCACAACAGATCGCATACGCCAACTATACCGCCGCCTCGTATGGACCTTCAGTGCCGAGTTAGAAGTTTTTGAAAGAAAAAAATTTACATCGCTGTCGCATGAAGCCAACAAGGCAATGAATCTTAACTCGTATATTGGACTAATGGGTGGTACATATCGTAGCGAACAAACACCAGACGGCGCAGTCCTCGTGCCGACTATAAGAGGAAAAAAAGGTGACATCACCATACCCGATAGCGAATTTCTGCTAACACTCGATGCCGATTCTATCCTACTCCGCGAATACTGCCTGCGTCTCGTTTATTTCCTACAGCAACCCGACAACGCCAAGGTTGCCGTCACCCAGACACCTTATTCATCTTTCCGGGGAGCGGCGACACGCATTGAGCGACTTGCTGGCGCTACAACCGACATCCAGCACATCCTTCATCAAGGCATGAGTCACTACGGCGCTACCTTCTGGGTTGGTGCCAATGCCGTCATCCGCAAACGCGCTCTCGATGATATTGTCGAAATGGAGTGGAGTGGCGGTTTTGAGGTTCGTCGCTTCATTCAGGACCGCACAGTTATTGAAGATACCGAATCTAGCGTTGACCTTACTCTTCACGGATGGACACTTGTTAACTACCCGGAGCGCCTCAGCTACAGTGCCACTCCTCCCGACTTCGGTTCACTTATCGTTCAGCGACGACGCTGGGCTAATGGCGGGCTACTTATTCTGCCGAAACTTCTTGAGCAGACGCGGGAGCGAAAAAGACGGAATGAGTTTGTATCTCCTACAGAGTTACTGCTCCGTCTCAACTATATGGCATCTATTGCCTGGGCAAGCTTCGGTTTGATATTTCTGCTTGCCTACCCATATGACAGCCGGCTTCTTAGCCCATTTGTTCTGCTTGCTGCGCTCCCGTATTTCCTCGCTATGGCCAGCGACCTCAAGTATTGCGGCTATAAACGTAGTGACATTTTCCGCATCTACGGCTTCAACCTCATCCTTATGCCAGTCAATCTAGCTGGTGTCCTAAAATCACTTCAGCAAGCGCTCACTGCCAAGAAAATTCCGTTTGCTCGTACTCCAAAAGTCAAAAACCGAACCATCGCACCTATGCTCTATGTTATCGCTCCGCTACTAATTGTCGGGTTCTCGGTGTTTACACTGTGGCGCGACGCAGTAGTGGGCAACTGGGGCAATGCCGCATTTGCTGGGTTCAATGCTTTTGTCGCAGCATGGGCAATACTAGCCTATATCGGCATCGGCAATACACTAATCGACATATGGCATGGCCTTACTGACTGGATGTACGTAGACTCACCTCGCACCTCCAGTACCCCTACCGCATCACAAGCGCCAGCCCTTGACTGGCAGGCAATCCTTTACCATGGCGATGCACAGGGTCATGTGCCGCTCGCTATGCGCAATAGTATGACAGCGCCAACAAACCGCGCCAAGGAGGAGGTCGTCTAATGTCCGCATCAACTCAGCAGATCACCCCCAATCAACATCGACACCTTTCGCCGTGGCGGGTCATGCTCGGCATTTTCATCCTTGCTCTAGCTGCAACTGGCCTATTTTTCGGCACTCAGCGATGGCAAGATATACAAGCCAACAGCTCCTCGAGTCCATGGTTTGCTAGCTATGTTGACGTGACGGCGACGCCAACATTCCCCTTTGAAAAAATGGGTGCCGGTGCGAAAAAAGACGTCATTCTATCATTTATAGTTTCAGCATCATCCGACCCTTGCTCTCCGACATGGGGTAATGCCTATACACTCAATCAAGCGGGCGAATCGCTCGATCTCGATCGCCGTATAGCTCGACTACGTCAGCAAGGCGGCAGCGTTGCGGTATCGTTTGGAGGTCTCAGGAATAATGAACTCTCCCTGAGGTGCACCGACGAAGCTAAGTTATACCAAGCCTACAAATCGGTCATCGATAGATACGAAATTAATACTATTGACCTTGATCTCGAAGGCGATAGTTTAAATGATACGGCGGCAGGAATTCGTCGCGCCAAAGTTATCGCTAAGCTTCAGTCGGACCGGCGTAATAACGGGGAGTCTTTAGCCGTTTGGACAACCCTTCCTGTCACACCCCAAGGACTTAGCGAGGCTGGCACAAATAGTATCGGTCACTTGCTCGCTAACAAGGTCGACCTTACAGGCGTTAATGCCATGACAATGGATTACGGTGAAAGTCGACCCAAAGACCAAAGCATGCAAGCCGCAGCTGAAAGCGCCCTAACTCAAGTTGAACGCCAGCTGAACATTCTTTACAAACGTACCGGCACTCACCTCACCTCAGCAACCGTTTGGTCAAAGGTTGGCGCTACGCCAATGATTGGACAGAATGATATCCCTGATGAGATCTTTACCCTAGACGACGCTAAAGGCCTCAACGCTTTTGCGCTTGCACGCGGCGTCGGAAGAATGTCTATGTGGTCAGCCAATCGTGACACAACCTGCGGAAGTAACTATATCAACCTTAAAGTCGTTTCTGACTCCTGCAGCGGCATCAAGCAAGACGGTAAAAGTTTTGCCGAGCTATTGGGAGAAGGCTTCAACGGCAGTCTCGCAATGAATGCTGCCGGCGTGACGACTTCTAATGCCCTGGACCCGAGCCAGATAAAAGACGATCCCGCGACTAGCCCCTATCAGATATGGTCTCCGGAAGGTGCATATTTAAAGGGGACAAAGGTAGTATGGCATCGCACCGTTTATGAAGCGAAATGGTGGACCCAGGGTGATCTTCCTGATAGTCCCGTCCTTCAATCATGGGAAACGCCCTGGCAGTTAGTTGGACCGGTAATGCCGGGTGAAAAACCGCAGCCCCAAGCAACACTGCCCGAAGGCACCTACCCACATTGGTCAGGTAATGATCAGTACAATACGAGCGCACGCGTGCTCTTTAACGGCGTACCCTACCAGGCCAAATGGTGGACTCAGGGCGACAGTCCAGCCGCCGCATCCTCAAATGCCGACAGCTCACCATGGGCGCCCCTGACTCAAGCGCAAATTGATGATGTAGTTCGTAGTCTACAAAAGCCAAAGGAGTAAACGCTGCCAAATAAATTTATCCACGAGTCAGAAAATATCATCGGTACAAGACACGGTATAAACTATAATGAAACACAATGAACACTAGCCTAGCATCAAATGATTTACGGCTCAGTATCCGCTGGTATATTTTTGTGCGGCTGCTCTTCCTCTTTGCGCTTTCAGTCCCCAGTATCTTTACCCAGTACTTTACCGAGGGATGGTCGGCATCAATCCAGCGCGACCTAATCATCTTTTCGATCGGCATAGTTGTTAACTATATTTTCTACTTTCTCGCCAAAGTCTCTTCTCGACTTCCATACCTCCAGGCACTCACGCGCATCCTAATCATCATTGACATCACCCTTATAACCGCCCTTATATACACAAAAGGCGGCATCGAGAGTCGCAGCGCTATCCTTTACGCGTTACCAATTCTCGTATCAGCCGCTATCTTTGGACGCAAGGCTTCTTATGTTGCGGCACTCGCCGGAGCCAGTGCATACGTCGGGCTAATCACGGCAGACTATCTTAATATCATCCCCTCAATCATCGTATTCGACGGGGCGCTCCACCAAGACTTCAGCTATGTCATACAATCGATCAGCTTCATTACCTCCACACTCTTTATTCTTGCGTTGGCTGCCGATTTTATGACCAAGCTGCTTCACAAAAAGCAGTTACAAGCGACAAAACACTACGCCAACCTAGTGACCGCACAAGAAATAGCAAAACTTGGCAGCTGGGAATGGGACATTGCAAGCGACCACATCACCTGGTCAAAAGAGCTTTATAAACTCTTTGGTATACACCCTCATGCGATCGACTTAAAATACGACACCTATCTAAAGCTGATTCATCCCGATGATGCGCCGATCCTACACAAGAAAATCTCCCAATCGGTAAAAAAGAAGGTGCCTTTTGCCACCGATCATCGTATTGTCATGGCCGATAATACCATCAAGTACGTACGTAGCATGGGGCGCCCTCAGCTAGATAGTAGCGGCGCTGTCGTCAAACTTGCTGGCACCGCTCAAGACGTTACGGAAATGCATGTTCTTGATATCGCCAAGCGAGACTTTATTTCACTTGCTTCTCATCAACTACGCACCCCTGCCAGCGGGGTCAAAGCATTCCTCTCCCTTCTACTCGACAACCGTGCCGGCGTGCTCACCAAGAAACAACGGGAGTTTGTCTCTAAAGCCAATGACTCCAATAACAGGCAGCTCGAGATCATTGACGCACTCCTAGATCTAGCTTCGATCCAATCTGGGAAAATTACTCTGCAGAAGCGGAAGGTAGACTTACGAACCATGCTTAGTCGCAGCCTCGTTCATCATCGCCCTAACCTCAAGCAAAAGAAACAGCGGCTTGTCGTCAATAAGCCAAAAGAGGCTGTCCCGATCAATGCCGATACGACGCATATTCAAATGGCCATCGATAACCTTATCTCAAATGCCATTAAGTACACACCAGAGCGCGGTAAAATCACCATTACCATATACACTACCAAGAATCATGCCCACCTTGAAGTTGCCGATACCGGCATCGGAATCGCCAAGCACGATATACCTCTTCTATTTCAAAAATTCAACCGGCTCAATAACCCAGCCAGTGGCACCGTCAGCGGTTCAGGTCTTGGCCTTTACCTTGCTCAGGCTATTGTCCAGCTGCATAATGGTAAAATTACGGTCCACTCACGCCTTGGTGAAGGTGCACGGTTTACAATAAAGCTTCCGCTTTCTAGAGCAAAGCAGTAAAATAAATATATTCTATGGCTACTATCTTACTTATCGAAGATGATACCGCGCTACAAGAAGCCTATAGTTTCCTATTGAGCACAGAAGACCACGTCGTTACTTCGGCCTACAACGGCCAGGAGGGCATCGACAAGGCCAAGCAACAGACCTACGATATCATTCTTCTCGATATACACATGCCCATCATGGACGGCCTAGAATTTCTTGAAGCATTCCAGTCGATTCGACCAAGCGCAACAAAAATTATCGTCTTCAGCAACATGGTTGAGCCTGAGATAGAATCAGAAGCACTAAAGCTTGGGGCCGACGCTTGCATCCTGAAATCCTCAATGACGCCAACCTCAATGCTCAGCGTAGTACAGGAGAACCTGGGTACATAGACCCCCCTTGTCTTATGCGCACCAAGAAAAAAGAAGGTACAGTTACCTTCTTTTTTCTTGGCTGGGATGGAGGGATTCGAACCCCCGAATGCTGGAACCAGAACCCAGTGCCTTACCACTTGGCGACATCCCAATAGCACTACATATTGTAGCACCAACCACCGCCTAACTCAAGGGGTGAGAAATGGCTAATAAAAAGGTTATTTAGCCGGAGCCTCTTTGCCTGCAAGATCCACTGGCGCAACTATTGTCGCCTCCCTGGCGACCGTAAAGTACTCACGAATCTCTAGTAAAAAGTAGCCAGCAATAGCCGTGCCGAGAACACCGGCAATAAAGCTACCCGCCTCAAAATCAAACAATAGCTTCAAGACCACTGCAGCAAGATTCACCAGTAGGACGGCAAAAATAAGGCTCCATCCGCGTTTCTCAAGGCGCTTTAACGGACTCACAGCTAGGGCCATCAGAACCACGCTGACAATAGTAAGGCCTAACCAAAATAAAACAAGAACCGCCAGTAAGCCGCTTATCGCTATCCCAATCGCCCCACCTAAACCTACGAATAACATACCTGCAAAGAGAAGTGGCGTAAGCACTCCCACTACAGTTAGCCCTCCGATAATAACCGCGGCCAGAATCATCCACCAACTATTGTCCGCTAGCCATCGTCGCGCAGTCGTTGGTAAATGCGGAAGTTTTTGATGCCAGCCTGCAACTGCTGCCTCAAGTTTTGTTATGGCGTCCATTGTGCGTCCCTCCATTAATGTAGATTCATGATACGCCCCGGACCGGTTATCTGCAATCGATTATTTCACATTGCGCCGTATCGGCCATAATCCCCAGCTTGCCCAAACAATCAACACAATAACACTCATCACGATAAGGAGCACCCATGACTCCGCAGGCAGACTGATTGTTGCCCCAAGCAACCCAATAACACCTATGCCAGGTGCCTCAATTACCTGGTAGATGGTCGCCATAAGCCACCAAAGACCAATAAGCCACCCGAGCACCATACTGACGATTCGCATAAGAGGGCTCAGCTTCATGCCAAGCAGAAAAGGTATCGCAAAGACTTCTCCAACAACGATCAATGCCGCTATCAAGATAGCCTCGCTGTCACCAATGCCCGAAATAGCCATTTCATGGATCACATTAGGAAAATCCTCAAACGTAAATAGCTGAGCGACGACCAACATTACCATCACGGCAGCCAGACCAATCGCCACCTTTGCCGCAGTTGGGCTTTTAGCAGCAGGTGCAGATGTGGCATTGGCGAAAATACTCATGTTTGTAGTATACCCCATTACCCCCTCCGTGAAAGTGTTGTTATTTTCATCATTATGCTTGCGCTTTATACTTAATTCCCGTATTCTACTAATCAGCGAAAGTTACAAAAACAAACACAACTCCAAAAATATGTTGTGACTGATCGCTCTACGATAACCCACCACAACTTGAATAGCTCCCATAGTCGGGAGCTATTCTTTTTGCCATTTTTATCCGCTTTAATCGGCTTTAAACGAATTGTCAGTACGCCACTTCGCAATAGCGGCATGATTGCCGCTTAGGAGCACTTCCGGCACCTTCATGCCCCGGAAATCCTCTGGACGAGTATATTGCGGGAATTCCAGTGTCTCCCCATCGCTAAAGCTCTCAATTGCCGCGCTTGTTTCGCCCCCGAGTACATTTGGAAGGAGTCGCACAACAGCATCGGTAATTGTCATAGCCGGCAGCTCGCCGCCCGTCAGGACATAATCACCAACGCTCACCTGCTCATCCACAAGCGTCACGATACGCTCATCGTAACCTTCGTAGCGACCGCAAATAAATATCATGCCTCGCTCATCGTCAGCCCACTCCTGCGCAAGCGACTGCTTGAAGCGCTGGCCACGCGGCGTCATAAGAAACACGCGAGCTGTCGGGTCATTAGCCTTCGCCTGCTCAACGGCCGCAAAGAGCGGCTCCGGCTTCAAAAGCATACCATCACCGCCGCCATACGGTGTATCATCCACCTGACGACGCGGACCAAGACCAAACTGACGTAGGTCAATCGTCGCAAATTCGGCAGCACCTTCTTTTTGAGCCTTCCACATCATCGAGCTATTTAATACGCCCGTAAACATTTCCGGAAATAGAGTAACAATTTGTATTTTCTTCATCCGTACTAGTGTACTAGCTATTGACTTTTTTGTCTATTGATAACATAATTACGCCTGGCCTTTCGGCCGATGGAGCGGATCTGCTCTATCCTCTTTTACAGAAAGGTGAACGTATGACACGTTCCATCGATAAAGTTCGCGAAGATCTCAGCAATAATATTGTGTGGCTCATCGTCTGGGGAGTTCTTCTGCTGGCCACTGTCACTGTTTTGTGCTTTGCGCCGCACCTGATCGCTTCATATTCATTGACCATTATGGTCTTTTTTGGCGCTACTCTTTACTGCTTGAGGAATGTCATCAAATACCGACTCGAGTACAAGGAAGCCCTTGTTACCCTCAATAAGTCTACCGAAGACACGCAGAACCGCCCGTAAAAGCGACGCCCGAGAGCCTGCGCAACAAGCAGGCTCTCGGGCACTCACCCAAGTTATTTCATTAACGAGATAGTTTAGGCGAGTGCCGTCTGTTATACTAAGGATAGTTAAGCGAGAACTATGGAGTTAGAAACAAATACCCCCACACCGGATGAGGCACGTCTGCTTGCGCAGTCAAAAAAACTGACACTTCAGCCAGTTCATGCTGACGTTGCGGCCGATGACGTACCGGACTCAGTACTCGTGGCTCAACATCTTACAAGTGGACCTGTTGGCAACATTGCCATCGATACCGAGCAAAATGTCGCCAGTATCCCTCTGGCTGACGCAGAAGTGTCTGACGAAGAAATAGCTAACCGACCTCACCAACTATACATCTACGTCCTCACAGGCGTTGGTCTAGCCCTACTTGCCGCTATGACAGTGCTTGTCATCGTACAGCTCTAGGCGATACGTCGGGCGTCAACAGCAGCCTTAGACTGAAAGCCCTCTAGATAGATGGCCCTCTATACAACCACGAAACCCACCTTTAAAGGTGGGTTTCTTCGTGGCACATATAAAGCTCTCAACAAATATGTTTTGTTGCTCGCATAGAGCGTTCTCGCAGTTCAAGTAGTTTTGTTGAACTGTTTATGATTATATATCCAGGTCGTCTAGTTCTGCAAGCTCTTTACGGGTCTTTTTTGCGAGATCAGATTCGTTTTCCACAGCTTCATCGGTTAAGTTATTCACACCCTGGCTAGTATCGTGATCTGATGAGATAGTATAGCTTTCACGCTCGTCATCATTGTTTACGATCTTCAAGTTATATCGAGCGTCATTTTTAGTTCCAAGAGCTCGGAGCAGTGTACGTAAGCTTTGCGCCGTCATACCCCGCTTACCAATGACACGTCCCAGGTCGTCTGGATGGACTGTTAATGTCAAAAGTACGCCTTTTTCATCGATCAGCCGCTCGACAACGACATCTTCCGGATGCCCAACCAATGACTTAACGATATATTCTACAAACTGTTGATCTATTGTTGCCATACTGCCCTCCGCGACTCGGTCTCTCCAACACTTCTATAGTACTTATAGTATAGCATGACGAAAGTCTCTACGTTATCTTGACTCGAACGCATTATCATACTATAGTTCAGGTACGCCGTCACCATGACAGCGTATATGATTCCTAGGGGGGTATCATGGCAACCGCCACGACCGGTCACGACAAGGAAATGCCGTGCGCCAAGTTAGCACGACTTATCGGCGAAAAGGTCCTCGTTTCCACCCGGAAGCGGCGCGACCTTTGGACGGACGAACAAATGCGCATAGCCCGAGCTTGCATCAAGTTCCTTGCGTACGGCACTGACTCCAACGAAGCTCAGCGACACACTCTGGCCTCGCGACCGAGATTTATCCATCTTCACACCAAGCAAAACGACATCCTGCTGTGTAGTTATCTAGAGGTTGAGATGGACAATCCCGAGCTTGTCGAGCAGGCAAGAATTGAACGCGAGCTCTACCGGAGCATCCATGATATCTTCCAAGGTAACGCATAGCGCATCCAGCGCATCCGCTAGACACCTCTAGCAAAAATTCGCTCGCCATTCGAGTGTGGTAGCCCAACCGGCTACAACAAGCCCCCGTAGTGGGGCTTTTAGAATGGGAAAATATATTATATAGTAAACGTGAAGTATCCCTTCCCTGCTAACGAAAGGTAATCGTGGCACCTGATATCGGGCTCAAGTGGCCCATCGATGACAATACAATAGTCAGCGGCGTCGTAACCTACGTCTCTGGAGAAAAGGCCAAGCAACTCTTGGCTGCAAGCGGCGGACATGAGTTTCGTCTGGAAGCAGGTCGAATCATCCTCGCTGAGCCTGGCGACTACGGCGAGGAGGCTATGCAGTTTGCGCAGCGATTGAGCGAAAGGTCCCCGCGACCCAACCGCCATCGCCCTATCTGCCGCATCGAGCCTTCTGATCTCGGGGAGTATGATGTGCGCATCACCACCTACCCGGGCAACCGCGCTAACCTCGATGGAGTCATCGGTGTCATAACTCGCACCGTCTACCCCCGCGAGGAAACCCCTACAATTACATACGTTCGATAAACGTATCACCTAGCAGGAGCCCCCGTCTCTTACGAGCGGGGGCTTCTTCACGTCTGTACAGTAAAAAATATCCACCGAGATGGTGGATATTTTCAAGATTTATTCAGCTGATTCTTCAGCGACTTCTTCTTTTGGCTGGTTCTTGCGAAGCTTTTCAGCGTTCTTGATCGCACGAGTCTTTGGCTCGACGTCCTTGACCCACTTAGGAAGCTTAACGCCTGCTTCTTTAAGGAGCTTAGCCACACGTGGAGTTGGCTGCGCACCATTGTCGAGGTACTTTTGTGCACCCTCAACCTGGATGTTAGCTTCCTTAGTGTGTGGGTTGTAGCTACCTACGTAGCTGACAACGCGACCGCTTGATGGGTGGCGCTGTGACTCTTGTACGGCGAGGCGATAGACTGGGTAGCCCTTGCGGCCGATACGTTGCAAACGAATTGCGAGCATAAAAATCAAACTTCCTTTACTTCAACTCTTAGATTTTTTCTATAGTTCTTACTAAGTCTACACTGTTTTTTGACTTACGTCAATCTGTTTTCGAGCGTTTCTCATAGGCCTGCAGTGCTGCGCGTGCTGCAATTTGCTGCGCCATCTGCTTGCTCGGACCAGTTCCCTGGCCCATCAATCTATCTCCAACAAAAGCACCGAGTGTAAAGACCTTATCGTGATCTGGGCCAACCTCTTCTAGAACACGGTAGACAGGCGTCTGCCCATCGATACGCTGCGATACTTCCTGGAGATGCGATTTAGGATCGCGCCAGCTGCCGGTTTCCAGAATATTATCGAGCTTCGAGAGAATGTGTTTGTGAATAAATACCGCAGCATCGTCATAGCCACGCTCAAGGTAAATCGCTCCGATAACCGCCTCAAAAGCATTAGCAAGGATCTGCTGACGAGCACGCTGACTACCGTTGCGTTCACCTTTGCTCATACGGAGAAGTGACTCATAGTCGAGCTTATCGCCCGCCTCACCGATACTTTCGGTGCGTACTAGCGCCGCACGCCAGCTAGTTAGAATACCTTCCGTTTCACTAAATGTCTTGAACAGATAATCAGTAACCACCAGCTCAAGTACGGCGTCGCCAAGAAACTCTAGACGCTCATTATGCTCAGACACGCTCTTTTTATGCTCGTTGACATAACTTCGGTGTGTTAATGCCGTGACAAGATACTGAATATTCTCAAAATCAAAGCCTAACTTTTCTTTAGCAAACTCGTGATATGGCGCAAGAGGCATTCCACTCATTACAGCTTCTCCTGACGGATCTTTTTCATTGCAAGCAACATCAATTTACCGATGTCTTCGTATTCAATCTCATCGAGCGCTTCATGGAAACTAAACCACTTAATGCCATTCATCCACTCTTCTTTTTTGATAGCATTAGTGTCGCCCTTGGCGCGCACCAAATAGATCTGTGTTGTCATAAGAACGAGCTTATCGATACGGCGATAGCGGAAGTGGATTTTTCCAAGCCAACTAATTACTTCGGTGTTATGAAGGCCAGCCTCCTCACCAATCTCGCGTTGCGCTGTCTGCTGAGCGGTCTCACCCTCTTCAATATGGCCTTTTGGAATCGTCCAGCGATCCTTTGCATCCTGAATGAGTAGAATCTCAATCTCACCCTTTTCGTTACGGCGAAATACAATACCACCCGCGGTCGGCTCACGGACAATTTCCTGAATTGATGGCTTATGACGATTGAAATACTTTTTAAAGCGTTCAAACTTCTGATTTTGCATCGTCTGATTTCCCTTCAACAAGTGTGCGGAAAGCGGTGCCGAGGACACCGTTTACGAACTTGCTTGAGTTATCAGAACCAAACGCCTTGGCGAGTTCAACAGCTTCGTTGATCGCAACTTTTGGCGGTACTACTTCACCCATAAACAGAAGTTCATACAGGCCGAGACGAAGAATATTTCGGTCAATACGTGCAATCTGGTCGATTGGCCAGTCTGGTGCAATCGGTTGGATTTTTGTATCAAGTTCAGCCTGTTTGGCGACAACACCCTTTGCAAGTGTGTCAACAAATGTCTTGTCATCGATAGCCGATTCGTATCGTTCGAGGTTACGGCTTAAGATTTCGTCGAGATCTGTCGTGGAATCTTCGGAGCCAGTCCGAAATTCATATTCATAGAGACTTTGCAGTGCGACGATGCGCCCAAGATGACGGTTTGAGGCCATAGTTGTCTGGTTCTTTCTGTTAACTAAGTTAAAACGCTAGATTATTTAGCGAGTTTTTTGCCAGTTTCGCGCTTAGTAGTGCGAACCTTGACTGGTGATTTAGCGTTGACGCGGCGTGCCAGCTCGAGGACGAGGTGACTGCGGCGGAGGCCAGTTTTGCGCGGGCTGCTCTGCTTCTTTGGTTGTGCCATTGTAAAGTTCTCCTTTTGAGGCTTTTATAATAAAACTTAGGCCCATTATACCGAAGATTTATCATTTTCTCAAGGGGTGTATCTGCCATTATTGACTTTTTATTGTATTTGTGGTAATATATGCTAACAGTTATCCGATCGACACATGTTCGATTGGCGGTAGCTGATCGAACCTCGACTATCTAGGAGTTATCGTGAGCAATGCAATGTTCTACACCCTGCTCGTCTGCACGGTCGAGATCGTCTCGATCGCCGCTACTGTCGTCTACTACACGAAGCAGCGGGCAGCAGACAAAATCTACCCTGCAGCCTTGTTGATCTTCGCAGGCGTGTCCCTGATCACGCTCGGATACGGCGCCTGCATGAGCATTAGCGATTACGCCATACGCGACGCTGAATTCATCAATGCCAACTTCCAGCTCGCTATACCTAACCTGATACTGACCACCGTACTTGTGGTTGCCGGCTATGTCATTGACCGCCGTCAGCACCGCGTAGAGCGTGGACAGCGCCAGTATTAGTGACCCCAGTCCCGGTTCGACCCCGCCCTCACTGAGAGAGCGGGGTCTTCCCTTTTGTCGGACTTATACAACGATACTTACTAGGCGACCAGGGATGTAGATCACCTTCGTTGGCTCTTTGTCTTGGAGGAACTTAATCACGTTCTCTTCGGCGAGTGCTTGCTGCTTGATCACATCTTCGGTAGCGTCAGTTGCGACGCTCAGCTTGGCACGAACCTTGCCATTCACCTGTACAATAATGGTCATCGCCTCATCGGCAATCATACCCTCTTCCCAGACTGGCCAGCCGGCGGCTTCGATCATACTATCGTTGCCAAGCTGCTGCCATAACTCAGCGCTCATGTGCGGCGCAAACGGTGCAAGCATACGAACCAATGCACCAAGAGCATCGGACCAAGCTTCTTCCGAGAAGCCATCAGTCTTGAGTTTATATAAGTCATTAACATATTCCATCATTGCAGCGATAGCCGTGTTGAAGCTTAAACGGTGGTAGTCGTCAGACACCTTGCGCACCGTCTTGTGCTGTGCGCGGCGCACCGCGCTATCCTGTTCACTGCGAGGCTGCTTCTCGGCATCAATATACTCTTGAGTAAGTGTCCAGACACGATTCAGGAAGCGGTAAACACCAGCAATACCACGTGAGTCCCATGGCGCATCGAGCTCTAGTGGCCCCATAAAGAGGAGGTATGTACGAAGGGCGTCGGCACCATAGCCCTGATCAATCACATCAAGTGGGTCAATAACATTACCTTTGCTCTTGCTCATCTTCGTGCCGTCTTCGGCATTGATATAGCCATGGTAGACCAGTTTTTTCACAGGCTCGTTGAAATTAACTAAGCCCATGTCCTTAAATACGTGCGTCCAGAAGCGGACGTACAAAAGGTGCGCCACGGCATGGTCACCACCGACGTAAAAGTCAACCGGCGCCCAGGCATTAGCAACTTCACTATCCCAGACTTTCTCGGCATTGCGAGGATCGGTGTAGCGCAACAAGTACCAGCTGCTACACGCGTAACCATCCATCGTGTCTGTTTCCCGCTTCGCAGGCTCACCGCATGTCGGACAGGTTGTATTGACCCAATCTTCAACGCTTGCAAGCACCGATTTGCCATCGCCCTTTGGTGCATAATCAGCTACTTCTGGCAACATAACCGGAAGCTGATCTTCTGGTACCGCAACCGCGCCATGTACTTCACAGTGGATGATTGGGATTGGCGCCCCCCAGTAGCGTTGACGGCTAATTAGCCAGTCGCGCATCTTATACGTCGTCTTAGCACGACCTAGCTCCTGCTGCTCAAGCCAGGCAACGATTTCTTCACGTGCTTCGCTCGTACTCATGCCGTCGAAGACACCGGAGTTAACCAGAAGCCCCTCGCGCACTTCAGGATCTATCGTCTTTCCCTCTAGATATGCATGCCATGCGTCGCGATGACCCGCCCAGGTGAGACGGCCGGCAACATCTTCCTTCTTTACCCATTCGATAGTGTGCTTACCTTCGTCGATCTCACTCTCCACTTGAACTGAAGGATCAACGACAACCTCAAAGAATGTACCCCATACCTTCTGGTTACGCTGTTTGGTTTCTCGGTGGTAAATACCCGAGCTATAAGGTGACGCCTGCTGTATACCTACAACATTCGTAAAGCCAACCTCCTCAATAATCTCACGGCGCAAGGCAGCTTCTGTCGTCTCATCAGACTCCTCAATGCCGCCGCCCACAAAGTGAACATGGTGCTCGTTTTCAATCTGCAGCAAGTAATTGCCATTGCCGTCTGTGATTATCGCATCAACCACAGGCCTATTTAGCGTCTCGAAGCCATCACGCGGAGCGTCACGCCCCTCTCCGGATACATACTGCGCCACTACCTGAATAATCGGCAGCTTAAACTTCATGGCAAACTCATAGTCGCGCTCATCGTGAGCTGGCACCGCCATGACCGCACCGGTGCCATAGCCACCGAGCACGTAATCGGCAACCCAAATCGCAACCGGCTGACCCGTCGCAGGATTGATAGCATAGCTGCCCGTAAAGACACCTGTCTTCTCTTTGCCTTCGCTCATGCGCTCGATTTCAGACTTTTTCAATGCGCCGGCTATATACGCTTCAACTGATTCGCGCATGTCATTAGTAGCAAGAGCCTTTGCTAGTGTGTGCTCCGGCGCAAGCACAACAAAGCTCGCACCAAACAGTGTGTCAGGGCGAGTTGAGAAAACAGTAATCACATCATCACGACCGTCGACCTTAAATTCAATTTCCGCACCTTGTGAACGACCAATCCAGTTGGTCTGGGCGGTCTTAATCTTGTCCGGCCAATCAAGAGCAGGGATCTCTTCGAGAAGCGCGTCAGCGTAGTCTGTAATCTTGAAGAACCATTGGTTCATGGCCTTCTTCACGACCTCTGTACCACAGCGCCAACACTTGCCGCCTTCTACCTGCTCGTTCGCAAGGACCGTCTTATCAACAGGACACCACCACTGCATACTATTCTTCTGATACGCTAGGCCACGCTCAAAGAATTTGGTGAAGATCCACTGCGTCCATCGGTAATACTCAGGGTCACTCGTATTGAGCTCACGATCCCAATCGATACTGACGCCCATGCGCTTGAACTGCTTTTTGAAGTTCTCAATATTTGTCTTTGTTACTTCAGCCGGAGGTGTACCGGTTTTAATAGCGTAGTTTTCCGCTGGCAAACCAAACGTGTCCCAACCCATTGGGTTGAGTACGTCATGGCCGTGTTGTCGGTGGAAGCGCGCAATCGCATCGACAATCGAATAACTAAAGGCATGCCCAGTATGCATACCGGCCCCGCTAGGGTATGGGAACATGCCGGAGACATATAATTTACGTTCCGATGGATGTGTCGGAGCGGCATAAACAGCCTGGTCCTGCCAGACTGTTTGCCATTTTGGTTCGATTTCAGATGGATTGTAGCGCTTCATATCCTTACTATTGTAACAGATACGGCAGCGGCAGATATTATAGCTCGAGGTCCTGGCTCATCAGCTCTTCTTCCATCTGCATCATGTCGTCGTCAGTAGATACCCCACCCATTACACTTACCATGAGTGCCTCAATGTCGCTCTGAATTTCTTCGACTGGCACAGTGTTCTTTGGGGCGTCGATTGACACAGGCTTATTGAATGTTGGGTTGAGAACAAATGTAGCCTTGCTTGTGCCATCTTTATCACTACCGGTGATCTTAAGCTTTGCAAGCTCATGCGTCCACTGGTTTGCCCATAGTTCAACATCGGTCGCCACGTCACTGTCGTCACCCTTGAGCAGCTCATTTTCATCAAGTTTGAAATCCTTGTTACACTTTTGCAACTCGGCGTATAGCTTGGTGTTTTTCGAATCAGCAATGAACGCCTTTGCCTTCTGCTGATCAACAGTGAGCTTGTAGCCCAGATTGCCATCTTGCTCACCGAGAGATTCCTTCACGGTCACAAAGCGCTGCTTCTTGTAAATATCAAGGACTTCCTGTGAATAGCTCTTGTCGGCTTCAACCTTTTTGCTAAGGTCAGTAAAACACTGACTCTGCTGCTTCGAGTCCTCATCCTGCATACTGTCGGCACTCACCTTGATCCATTTGTTGTCTACCTTCGCAATTAAGGCATCAAGCTCGGCCGTCGAAGATCCGCCCATCATCTGCATAAAGGTATTAGCAAGGTCCTTCGCATTGGCAATCTTGAAGTATACAGTATTGTCCTGACTTACAAGCAGACTACCGTTTACAGCCACACTAGCCGCACCCATAGTGATCGTGGCCTTGGCGTTACCCGAGAAAGCAGCGTTTGTTGCTGCTCCGTCAAAATCAACCTTCAAGTTGGCTGACTGGGCAGTCGTATCGAGGGTGCCTTTATAGCTCATCGTCTCTGCAGTGAGTGCTTTGACGAGGCTGTCGGTTACGACCTTATCTGGATTCTGGTACCAGAACTGGTACGCAGCAGCCGTACCGCCTAAAAGAAGTACAGCCGAAGCGGCAATGATGCCAATTAGAAATGGCTTCTTTGAACGCTTTGGCGCAGGAGCGGCAGTCGCCACCACTGGCTCCACTACAGTAGGAGTGTTGTTAATAGGTGTGTCGAATGCTGCCTGCGGCTGCGGCGCCGGTTCAGCGTTAATCTGATCACCCAACACATCTTGCTGTTGCGGGACATCGGAAGTCGTCGCCGGTTCGGTTTCCTGGGGAATGGGCTGGCTTGTTGACCAAGGATCCTGACGTGGTGTCGGCTCCTGATTTGGTTGGTTTGGGTCGGGCATATTATTCTGCGGGTTCATGAAACACTCCTAGCTGGTATACAACTTAAGCTTATATCACGCCCGGTGAAAAATCTAGGAAAGACTTTGGAAAAAAGCTTCTTTGGTTTTAAGCCAGCCTGGCGATTGCCGGACCAGTTCATCCTCTTCACTCATAACGCATAGCACTTTGATAGCCTCTTCAAGGTAGACGCCACCCTGCGATCCTTTTACTAGGATTACCGCACCCGGCTCAGTGACACTGCGAGCAAAACCACCCGCCTCAATCGCGCTCTTGAAGCTCTTGACTTGACAGCCTCGTGCTCGTGCTGCAGGCGCCAGATACTTCTCTGCGTCTTCGCCGACAGTAATAACCCAAGAAAGCAATGACGGGTCACACAATGCGCCAAGTTTCGTATGCTCCTCTGCTGAGCTATCACCAAGCTCGTTCATCATTCCTAAAATAGCAATGCGCTGCGGTGCTTGCAGGCCATAAAGCGTCTGGAGTGCCGAACTTGCCGCGACGGGGCTAGAGTTGTAACTGTCGTCAATGATAATTGTGCCGTCGATGCCACGCAGCAGGTTCATTCGCCCTGGTACCGGCCGAAGGAGCGCCAGACCAGCCTTAATTTCTTCCGGCGTCAGACCAAGCTTAACCGCTACAGCCACCGCGCCCATTGCCGGGCGAATACTGTGCTCACCTACAAGCTTAATTGTTGCAGTAAACGATTCAGCATAGCCAGCCGCAATCACTTGCCCTTTGTAGCCATCTTCTAACGTAAAGTCCTGCTGCTCAAAGCGGTACTCGGCAGCTGCGGTTGTGCCATACGTCGTCAGATTTGGGTTTGTTAGAAAATTCGCAAAGCGACCGTCGATATCGTCACGATTGATAATTGCGAGCTCGGCCATATTGGCCGCAGCCAGCTCTTCCTCGGCTACCGCTTCAAGTGTATGGAAGAATTCCATATGTTCTGGCGTAACCGCCGTCACGACGGCAATATGCGGCTTCAAGTAGCGCCCAAAAGTCGCCATATCACCAGGATGATCCGAACCGAGCTCGGCAATAATCACATCGACGCCAGTCGGCTCCTTGATACGTTTTCGAGCCGCAGCAAACACCGATAGCCATGCACCAAGACTACGAATATTATCAGGATATTCAATACCAAGGATGGCGCACGGAGCGCTGAGATGAGTATTGTGATTGCCTTTTTGAAGCGCCACACGATAGCGACGCGAGAGGAGTGTCGCAATCGCCTGCTTTGTACTTGTCTTACCGACACTGCCAGCCACAACTACAAGTTTTACTTCAGGGTGTTTTTTGAAGTACTTAACGACATACTTTTCGAGCTTCTTCTGGATAAACTGTTTCATCATACTTATTCTTATCATAGCCGATTGGTCCTATACGAGCCAGTCTATGTCTTTACAGTTAAAATTAATGTTACGACTCGGCAATCTCCGCAGCATTAGCAATAGAAATCAACTGTTTCAATTTTTCTGAGTCAACATCGGCCAACTTATTGATATAGATACAGCCTTTACCAATCTTGTACTTCCCCAAATTCTGCACCTTTGCGGTAAGCTCCGCCGCGTCATATGTAAGATACAGTGAGAATTTTCCCGTACCTGGTGCAAAACCAATCCGCATCCAGTCACCCTCGCGGCCGGCTTTCGACTTGTAATGGAACGTTCCAAAACCAACGATCCGTGAGCCCCATAGTACAGGCGGCTCACCGGATATACTTTGCATAATCTCTATAAGCGTCTCTGCATCGGTTTGCTGACCTGTCGGTAGGCTCGCAATAAAATCAGCAATATCTCGGTTGGTTGGCCGTGTCTTGTTTTCGTTTTTCGCCATAGATAGTCCTAAAATAGGCTAATTACCCATGCACCCACTAGTGTCGCCGCGAGTGAGCCACCGATTGAAATAGCGATCTTCTTCGCAATCCACTTACCTTCAGTTCCCCCGAAGATAACCGACGAGATTTCGGTTGGGACAATAAATCCAAGCCAAAGAACAAAGGCGGTAATATACCAAGCCATATCAGGTACTGCCGCCAGGAAATACGCGAGAGCCCAGGCAGAAATCAGCGTAACCAGCACTTGTAGGCCATAGTATGGACCCATCTTTGATTGCATCTCTTGCTGTTCTTTTTTACTTAACTTTTCAAAGCCATGCATTTCGCCCCATGCTTTTGCAAACGGAACCATATACCAAAATGCACCCACGGCAAACATTGCTACCGTCGCCACAAGAACTGCTACAAAGTTAATTTCCATACTACCCTTTCGTTATATTGTGCCCTTATTCTACTCCGCTTAGCGCAGCTTTTAAAAGGGCACTAAGCACGCGAGTAATTACTGATCAGCGCGAGGCGTACTGTCGATCACGTCAGCCGGCTTAAGTGGCATGACTAACCACAGGATGAGGTACGGAATCAAACCCGGGAAACCGCCCGGTAGCAGCAAAAGAATAAAAATAACGCGGATGATAGTGGCGTCGATATTAAAATACTCTGCCAAACCTCCGCAGACACCAGCGATCTTTTTGTTTGTTGATGATCGATATAACTTTTTCATATTCATAACCTCCACTTCTATTGTAGATGATGAGCGTGGTTACTGAGAAGCACGGTAAGCACTAGGCGGAATTGGCATATCCTGCAAGGCTCGAGCGACCGCCACTAGCACATTTGCCGCCGTTTTGCCCGTGGTAATCGACCACTCGTGCCGATAGTCGGTTTCGGTATACGACTCTCCCGGGCCGGGCCCTTTGTTCCAGTATGTCCAAGCTTGACCAGGAATGGTGTAGCCAATATCAATCAACGCACCACTAATTTCGCTAATCACGTGATGCGCCCCGTCTTCATTGCCCGTGCACACAACACCCGCAACTCTGTTATAGGCGACCGGTAACCCATCGTCGCTCATTTCGGAAATCATGGCATCCATTCGCTCAAGTACACGCTGCGCAATACTCGACGGATGCCCCATCCAGGTTGGGCTTGCGATCACCAGAATATCAGCCTGTAGTAACTTATCGTGAATTGTTGGCCAGTCATCGTCCTCGCTTACTTTCGTGGTGATACCGGGCGGAACATACTTATCTGCAATCCGGATCAACTCTGTTTCAACTTGCTGACTTTCAAGTTCATCGATTACCGCCCGTGCCAACGCCTCAGTGTTTGAAGTATCGGGCGAAGGCTTAAGGGTACAATTGAGAATAACAGCGCGCATCGCTTAGTGTGCCTCCTTCTGCTGAGTTAGTACTTCTAGCGTAGCGAGAAGGCGGCAACTTATCAGTAAGAATAGTTACACCCAGAGAGACGGCTACTTGGCTATCCTAGTAATGCTCTTTATCTCCATGAAATCATCCCCTCCTCAGCCTTTACCCTCTCAACGTGATATTCCAATATATCGCCCGGCTGGCAATTGAGCGCCTTACAAATCGCCTCCAGTGTCGACAGCCGTATCGCCTTCGCCTTGCCGTTTTTTAGGATCGACAAGTTTGCCATCGTGATGCCGACTTTATCGGCCAGCTCAGTGACGCTCATCTTACGCTTCGCCAACATGACATCGATATTGATTCGTATCGCCATACGCACTCCTAAACCGTTAGGTCATTCTCCGTTTTAATCGTAAGGGCATTTTGCACTAGCTTTTGTAGCACTGCCGCAAAGGTAGCCACTACAAGTGAGGCAAAGGTGATAATGAGACCCATTAGCACCACACCCGGCGCATCGTCGCGCTCCGCTACGGTATAGATATACGGCATACCAGCCGCAAACAAGCCGCTGATAATAATGGCGCAGTACTTGATATTGATAAGGGCTTTCGCCGACTGCTCCGAGAAGGCCGCATTCTTATCAATATAATCAAGCAGTTTCATCGCCTGATAGAGGGCTACAAAGAAAGGTATTGCCGCTACATATAGGCCGAGGAGTATGTAACGATAGCCGCCAACATTATCTGAGGCTATGCCTACAGGCAAAATAAATATACAAATAGCAAGCACAGCAAGCGCCAGCAATACCACAGCACCCTTCAAGAACAATGTCGATCCTCGTTTCACTCTATATACCTTTCTTATTAGCTATTATTCTATTTTTAGCATAATATTTATCGTTTTACAATAAATCTTTATTGATAAGGTCCATAATACAACCTGCTTATGATAATTCTCGAGGTTCGATAATATTAATTACTTCAGCCAATACTAAGAACTAATCCATACACTAAAAATATGAAATGCCCAAACGATCAAACAACACTTCTCATTAGCGAACGCCAAGGTATCGAAATCGATTACTGTCCAGAATGTCGCGGCGTCTGGCTTGATAGAGGCGAGCTTGATAAGTTGATCGAAAAGAACGCAACAACTCCTCATGCTGAGCGTCGTTACGAATATGACAGCCTCAGAGGCGGCGACAGCGACTACCGCCAGGAATACAATACACACCGTGATGGTTCGTATCAGCACTCACCCCACAAGAAGAAGCACCGCGAATCGTTCCTGGGTGATATATTCGACTTCTAACTAGCGTTAGGAGGATAATTTTCCCCATACAGCCCATCCTACCAAGCTGCTTAGGTTACGCCTTTGGTGGAATGATGTCGGCATGGCGCACGTCTTTGCCGTGTAGGCCACCTTCTGGATTGATGTGATAAAACAGCACCTGTCCAAAGCCCATTTCGACTTCGGCGATTTCATCTTCGTGAATATCTTCGAGATGCTTCATGAGAGCACGGATAGAGTTGCCGTGCGCGACCAGCAGGATGTTCTCGCCCTTTTGCAGACGCGGCAGAATCTCCTTGTCAAAGTACGGCACGACACGACCATGGACGTCTTTGAGTGTTTCACCACCTGGCACCGGATAGTCCCAGCCGCGGCGAATCCCCTTGAAGGCCTCTTCGCCGATTTCTTCCTGGACTTCCCATTTGTTTTTACCCGTCAGATCACCGTAGTCGCGTTCGTTCATTGCGCCCGCGATGACATGCGGCACGTCTTCATGTTCGCTACCTTTCATGACGCCAGCGAGTGTCTGGTGGGTACGTTTTTGTTCCGATGTATAAACCGCATCGAACTTTACACCCTTCAGCAATTCGCCAATTTTAACGGCTTCGCCCTGCCCCTTTTCGGTCAGGCTAACATCGGTCAGTCCTGTCCATTTTCCAAGGAGGTTCCATTCTGATTCTGTGTGGCGGCTAATTACTAGTAAGCCTGTGGTTGGTAGCTCATTCATGTTTTTATTATGCGCCGATCTTGCTCATGGTTCAACAAAATGTCAGTTTGCGGGTGTAAAATAAATTTATGAGCAGTTACACAATCAGCAAAATCATTGGACGACAAATTATTGACTCACGCGGCAACCCGACCGTTGAAGCGGATGTCTATCTCGAAGACGGCACCATGGGCCGCGCGGCTGTACCGAGCGGCGCCAGCACCGGTTCGGGCGAAGCACTCGAGCTGCGTGACGGCGGTGACCAGTGGGTCGGCAAGGGTGTCAGCAAGGCTGTTGCGAATATCAACGGCGCGATTAGCGAACGCCTCGCTGGTTTCGACGCATCCGATCAGTCAGGCCTCGATGCTGCACTGATCGAGCTTGATGGCACCGAAAACAAAGCATCTCTTGGTGCCAATGCTATCCTCGCCGTCAGCCTCGCAGCCGCCAAAGCAGCTGCCGCTGCCAAGAAGCAGCCACTCCACCAATACATCGCCGAACTGACCGGCACCACCCAGCAAAGCCTGCCACTCCCTATGATGAACGTCATGAACGGCGGCCAGCACGCAGCCGGCAGCACCGACGTGCAGGAATACATGATCGTGCCCATCGGCGCTTCAGACTTTACTCATGCCATGCGTATCGGTACCGAAGTCTTCCACGCACTGGGTAAGGTGCTTAAGGAAGCTGGCTACGGCACGACTGTTGGCGACGAAGGCGGCTACGCCCCAGCGGTGAAGAACGGCAACCGCGAGCCGCTCGAACTGATCGCAAAAGCCGTCGAAAAAGCCGGCTATACATTCGGCACAGATGTCGCCCTAGCTCTCGATGTCGCCTCGAGCGAACTCTACGATGATGGCAACTACAACCTCGCCACCGAAGGTCGCACCGTTAGCGCCAGCGAGCTGATCGACTGGTACCAAAGCATCCGTAGCGAATTCCCGATTGTCTCGATCGAAGACGGCCTCGACGAAAACGACTGGACTAACTGGACCGAACTCACTACCAAGCTTGGTAGCGACGTCCAGCTTGTCGGCGACGACCTACTCGTCACCAATACCAAGCTCCTGCAGCGCGCTATCGACGAAAAGGCAGCCAACGCCATCCTGATCAAGCCAAACCAGATCGGCACCCTCAGCGAGACCATCAACGCCGTCAAAACCGCGCAAGCCGCCGGTTGGAACACGATCATGTCA
>CAMPGV010000002.1 GCA_946885745.1 uncultured Candidatus Saccharibacteria bacterium
CTACGGATTTCACTCCTACACAAGAAATTCCAGTTACCTCTACCATTCTCGAGTTAGTGAGTTCGAATAATAGTCTGTATGGTTGAGCCACCAGGTTTCACTATTCGCTTTACTAACCGCCTACGCAACTCTTTACGCCCAGTCACTCCGGATAACGCTCGGATCCTACGTATGACCGCGGCTGCTGGCACGTAGTTAGCCGATCCTTATTCATAAGTTACCGTCATATTCTTCACTTATAAAAGCAGTTTACGACCCGAAGGCCTTCATCCTGCACGCGGCGTTGCTCCATCAGGGTTGCCCCCATTGTGGAAGATTCCTCACTGCTGCCTCCCGTAGGAGTCTGGACCGTGTCTCAGTTCCAGTCTGACTGATCATCCTCTCAGACCAGTTACCGATCGTCGGCTTGGTGAGCCTTTACCTCACCAACTACCTAATCGGACGCGGGCCGCTCCCAAAGCGTAATAAATACTTTAATCCGAAGATCATATGCGGCATTAGCTACCCTTTCGGGCAGTTATTCCTCACTTTGGGGCACGTTCCCACGCGTTACTCAGCCGTCCGCCGCTCGCCGCCAAGTAGTAAACTACTCGCGCTGCCGCTCGACTTGCATGTGTTAGGCACGCCGCCAGCGTTCATCCTGAGCCAGGATCAAACTCTCCATAAAAGATGTTTCTGACGAATCAGAAACGTCTATAAAATAGACTGACGATGATATATCGCACCAGATAATAAATTACCTGAATGCGACATACGATTGATTTACTAAAAGTAAATCTTTCATATTGCACAACTAAATTGTTAATGAACATTGTTCATCTGTTAAAGCTCCACAGCTTAGGTGTCGCGCTTCGTGGCTTGGATGTTTCCTTGCCGGCGACCAGACTGATACTTAGCATAACGCACCAAACCGGGTGGCGTCAACACTTTCTTCGAATTATCTTGTCGCTAAAAATACAACTACACCGATTCCCATACCAAGAATAGCTCCAACAACTACTTCTAGTGGCGTATGACCCCTGGCGGCGCGCGGTAAAATGATCTCTTTATTCTTACTCAGCGCAATAAGTGCATGGATAGCCAAACCCTGCTCGCCCGAAGAGCGGCGCACCATCATGGCGTCATACATGACAATACCGGCAAGCAAAGCAGCGACCGCGAACACCCCCGACTCAAAACCATCACGCAGGCCCACAACGACACATAGCGCAACCGAAGTCGCGCTATGTGCACTGGGCATGTTGCCCGATAAGTAAAGTTGTCGGAAGTGATCGAAATTACGATTCTTCAGTGCCACGATGATATATTTCGCACCCTGCGCAATAATCCACCCGGCGAGTACTGCAATAATATATGGTGACAAGATATTCATATCCCCTACTCTTCATCCTCACTTGCTTGATTTTGTTCTGGCATGAGGCCAATTGAGGCAACCGCATCACCATCATTGAGGCGCATAATACGCACACCTTGTGTCGTACGGCCCAGTGACGGGATATCCTTGAGTGCCACACGGATAGCCTGACCGTTAGTTGAGATCAGGAGCACCTCGCTGGCATCAGCTTCAAGTGTGCGCACTGAGACAATCGGGCCCGTCTTAGCCGTAACAACCGCCGCCTTAATACCGACGCCGCCACGTTTATGGCTTGGGAAGTTATTACTCTTGGTAATTTTGCCGTAGCCATTCTGACTAATAACAAGGAGTGGTGAATTCTCGTTATCAACAACGTCCATGCCTACAACGACATCATTTGGTCGGAGGCGCACACCGCGCACACCGCGAGCGGAACGACCCATTGGGCGAGCATCAGATTCATTGAAGCGAACCGCCTGACCAGCTGAAGTCGAGATAATCACGTCATTCTGACCAGTCGTCTTTTTGATCCAGCGCAGTTCATCGCCGTCGTCCAGCTTAATAGCAATCAAGCCATTGGTGCGGATATTGGCATAATCCTTAAATGGCGTCTTCTTGATCGTACCCTTTGTTGTCGCCATAAACAGGTAGCCGTCATCATTCGCATTCTTTTCGTGACGAATAATTGACGTAATCTTCTCTTCTGGCTGCATCTGAAGCAGGTTGACTACCGCAACACCCTTTGCCGCGAGGCTTGCCGCAGGCACTTCGTAGGCCTTAAGACGGAAGACGCGACCCTTATTTGTAAAGAACAGTAAGTAGTCATGGGTGCTGGTTGGGATGAGCTGATCAATGACATCTTCATCCTTCGTTGTCATGCCACGCTTGCCCTTGCCGCCGCGATTCTGGCGACGGTATTCACTGACGAGCGTACGCTTGATGTAGTTTTCATTCGTCAGCAAGATTACGGACTCTTCTTCCGGAATCAGCTCTTCGTCGCTGAATTTGCCAAGCTCATGATTAATGACCTTTGAGCGGCGCTCATCACCATACTTCTCTTTCATTTCAAGAAGCTCTGCTTTGATGATGTCAAGAATTTCTTGCTCATCGGCCAAGATCTCTTCGAAACGCTTAATGGCTGCGAGGAGTGCTGCAAGTTCGTTCTCAATCTCTTCGCGAGAGAGTCCAGTCAAGCGGCGAAGCTGCATCGCGAGAATTGCGGCTGCCTGGATCTCACTAAGGGCAAATTCCTTAATAAGGTTATTTGCAGCTTCCTCCTGAGTGCGGCTGGCGCGAATGATACGAATCACTTCATCGATGTGATCGAGGGCAATTTTGTAGCCTTCAAGAATATGCGCACGTTCCTTCGCCTTACGCAGCTCGTACTCAGTGCGACGACGGACCACCTTTTGGCGATGGTGAATGAATTCCTGTAGCATTTCCTGGAGGCCAAGAATCTTCGGCTGGATACCATCAATAAGCGCAAGCATGTTGTAATTAAAGCTTGTCTGCAGGGCTGTTAGCTTATAGAGCTGGTTAAGCACCTTCTTTGGATAGCCATCCTTCTTAACTTCTACAACGATGCGAACTTTACCACGAGAACTTTCGTCACGCAGGTCGCTAATGCTGATCTTCTTCTCTTTGTAAAGTTCAGCAATTTTCTCAACAAGTGATGCCTTATTTACACCATAAGGAATTTCAGTCACAACAATCTGGTGGCGACCCTTCTTTACCTCTTCGATGTCAGCAATGGCGCGCATTGTCACGCTACCACGACCAGTCAGGTAGGCCTGCTTCATTGGTGCGCCACCGTACACAGTTGCACCCGTTGGGAAGTCTGGGCCCTTTACGTGCTTGAGAAGATCATCGATAGTCGCATGCTCGTTATCGATCAGCTCGATCGAAGCATCCACCAACTCGCTTAGGTTATGCGGCGGGATGTTTGTTGCCATACCGACAGCAATACCGATCTGCCCATTAAGCAGTAGGTTTGGCACCTTCGCAGGAAGGACTACCGGCTCCTGCTCAGAGCCATCGTAGTTATCACGGAAGTCGACCGTATCCTTTTCGATATCAGCCAACAGTTCGTCAGCAAAGCGCTGCAAACGCGCCTCGGTGTAACGACTTGCCGCTGCTGGGTCGCCGTCCATAGAACCAAAGTTACCCTGGCCTTGTACCAACGGGTAGCGGAGTGCCCATGGCTGCGCCAGACGCACCATTGAGTCGTAAATTGCCGAGTCGCCGTGCGGGTGGAATTTACCCATCACGTCACCAACGATACGCGCACTCTTTACAAACTTTGCGTTGCTGCGATTACCGTTAGTATTCATTGAGTGCAAAATACGGCGATGTACCGGCTTCAGTCCGTCACGGACATCAGGAAGCGCACGTTCAACGATCACGCTCATCGAATAGCGGAAGAAGTTATGTTCCATAACGTCCTCGAGTGTACGATGCTCAATGCCAGATACTGCTTCAGGGGTAACGATCTCGCCTTCTAGGGGCATATTTTCGTCGATTGGTGTATTGTCTTCGTTCATAAATATTCCTTACTAAATGTCCAGATCATCAAGTTTTGCATCTTTGGCGCGCGTCTGAATAAACGTTTTGCGCAGTGAAACCTCATCGCCCATCAGCTTTGTAAAGATGGCATCAGCTCGTTCAGCATCATCAATACGCACCTGGCTAAGGACACGGTTCTCAGGATTCATGGTTGTCTCCCATAGTTGATCAGCATCCATTTCGCCCAGACCCTTAAAGCGGGAAATGGTAACACCAGCCTGCTTCGTAAGGTCGGCGTCTTCATTAACAGACGCACCGCGCTCTTGCTTTTGAGCGACAATGCTCTGCAGCGCCGTCTCTAGAGCAGCTTCATCATAGACGTACTGCTTCTTTTGGCCACGGTTAATGCTATAGAGTGGCGGTTTCGCCAGATAGACATACCCGCCTTCAATAACTTCCCTCATATAGCGGAATAAGAAGGTCAACAAGAGAGTCGCAATGTGACTACCGTCGACATCGGCATCGGTCATGATGACAATCTTATGGTAACGGAGACCATTGACGTCAAATGAATCGCCAATACCAACACCAAAGGCCTGAATCATGGCAACAATTTCCTTATTGGCAAACATCTTATCGAGGCGAGCACGCTCAGTATTAAGAACCTTACCGCGCAGTGGCAAAATCGCCTGCGTCTTACTGTCGCGACCTTCCTTAGCCGAACCAGCAGCTGAGTCACCCTCTACGATGTAGATTTCGCTTTCGGCTGGGTTCTTGCTTGAGCAGTCATAAAGCTTTCCAGGCAACCCCATACCATCAAGTGCGCCCTTACGCAGAACGTTGTCACGAGCAGCACGAGCCGCCTTGCGAGCACGGGCTGCAAGCAGCGCCTTACCGACGATCTTCTTAGCGACATCTGGGTTTTCCTCTAGATAGTAGGCGAAGTATTCATTCATCACCTGCTCGACGTAGCGGCGGACTTCTGGATTACCAAGCTTATTCTTAGTCTGACCTTCAAATTGTGGGTCTGGTAGCTTTACAAGAATAATAGCCGTCAAACCTTCGCGAATATCATCACCGCTCAGATTCTCTTCTTTCTCCTTTAGGAGACTGTTTTTACGAGCGTAGTCATTAATAACACGCGTCAACGCTGAGCGGAAACCAATAAGATGCGTACCGCCATCTGGCGTTAGGACGTTGTTGGCAAATGGCTTCACCGTTTCAACAAAACTATCGTTGTACTGAACCGCAACCTCGACCATTGACTCTTCAACCTGCTTTTCAACATAGAAGACACTATCACTGACGACATCTTTACCAATGTTGAGATGCTTTACATAGCTCTGAATACCACCCTCGAAGTAAAAGGCGTCCCGCTCGTTTGTGCGGTTATCACGTACTGCTACATAAATACCCTTCGTAAGATAGGCCTGGTGGCGCAGATAGTTGACGACCCATTTGTAATCAAAAGTGACGGTCTCCTTGAAAATAGTTGGGTCTGGATAAAATGTGATAGCCGTTCCCTGTGGACGATCAGTCTTGCCGACCTTCTTGAGTTCACCTTGTGTCACACCACGCTCGAACACGATACGGTAGAGCTGGCCACCCTTGACCACTTCAGCGATCAGCTGTGTCGATAGTGCATTCACCACGCTTGAGCCAACACCGTGCAAACCAGACGACACCTTATAACCACCGCCACCAAACTTACCACCAGCGTGGAGAACGGTCAGAACGGTCTCAAGTGTGCTTAGCCCAGTCTTTGGGTGCTTATCAACAGGAATACCACGACCGTCATCTTCAATCGTGACGCCGCCGTCCTCAAGTAGCGTGACGTTGATTTTAGTGGCGTGCCCAGCAATTGCCTCGTCAATTGAGTTATCGGCAATTTCTTTAATCAAATGGTGCACACCGTCATAGCCAGTGCTACCAATATACATACCCGGGCGCTTACGTACCGGCTCAAGCCCCTCTAGGACCTGGATTTGTGACCCATCATAGGAGCCACCATCTTGTGTTTGTTTAGCCATGTTCCCTCACTTATCAGACGTTCAGCTATTTACAATAGCTCTTATTATACCAGAAAAAATATTGTTCACTCAAGCTATTGTAGTGAACATATTTCTTATGCTAATCTTGGGGTACACAGCACGAAAATAAACAAATATAGGCAATTTACAAATGTTTCGAAAAATAGTCTCCAATCTGGCATTTAGCCCCGCTCTCGTGGGTCAACTTGGCTTCTATGCCAAACGCCTGCGCAAAGAAGAAGCCACCCGTCGTATTGGCCTCATTTTCACCGCCCTGGCACTCGTCGTGCAATCTTTTGCCGTCTTCACTCCACCAGAGGTCACCAACGCTGCTAACGGCGATAATGTCATCTACAGTGGCGTCACTAGCAAAGAAGATCTTCTCGGTGTTTATGACCGTGGCATTGATAGTGCCGGTCGCAATGATATCCGTCAAATCTACACTCATTTCGGCATCTCCCGCCAAGATATCGCCAATGGCTCAATTGGCACCTACTATACTAATGACTTCAATGGACAGATTAAGACCGTCGGACGCACCAACTGGGGTGTCAGTAATCGCCAACCTGTCGCCGTTACCGACACTAATACCACCGTTTATACGGGCGAATTCTCTGATGGCTACAATCACAAGCGCTGGCCAATGCGCGCGCTCGTCGGCCAACGATCAATTGACGGCCAGTGGTTTGCAATTACCCTGGACTGTGGCAACGTTGTTTACGTTGTGCCACCGCCACCAGTCAAACGGCCAAACGCCAGCTGTAGTACACTGACTATCACCCCTATCAGCCGGACAAAGATTCGTCTCAATGCGAGCGCTAGCACTGTTGATGGCGCAACTATCTCTGCCTATACCTACACAATTAAAAACGCAGCCGGTGCAGTTGTCAGTAACGACCGCATCGACGCCAGTGCGACCACCTCTCAGCTCGAGAAAACATTGCCTCGAGATGGCGCATACACAGCAACCGTCACTGTCAGCACTAGTGTTGGCGACAAGACAAGCGGTAGCTGCGCAACCAGCCTAAGCATCTCACCAGAGCCACGCTGCCCGCTCAATCCAGCACTCGTCGAGAGTAGCCCTGAGTGCAAGCCATGTGAAGGTAGCACCTCAGTCTGGTACAAAGATGACAAATGTAAGGCTGATTTTGACATTAGTAAATCAGTCAGTAATATCACTCAAAATATTGTTGATGCCAATGGCAAAACCGCCCAGCCAAATGACCAGCTCCGCTACACTCTGATGGTCAAGAACACCGGCACCACCACGGGCACTTACACCGTTGGCGACAGCCTCTCGGATGTCCTGGAGTATGCCGATGTCGTTGACCTTGGCGGTGGCAGCCTGACCCAATCTGGCACCGTCTCTCACCAGGCACAGACCAGTAGCGCAGACCAGTCGCTCGTCACACCTGCAGTTACCTGGCCAAGCGTCACGCTAAAGCCTGGCGAAAGCGTTAAGAAGGTCGTCCTTGTGCGCGTCAAAGCCACTTTGCCGACTACGGCACTCAATATGGCGAACATGATGTCGTATGACTGTAAGATGGCTAATACGTTCGGTAACACGCTCAGCGTTCCCGTCCAGTGTCCGCCAGAAAAAGTAGCCGAGACGGTTGTAGCTGAGCTACCGCATACTGGCGCAACTGAAAATATGATTTTTGCCGGCATAGTCCTAGCAATTGTCGCTTATTTCTACGCCCGCGCACGCCAAACAAAAAATGAGATTCGCCTAATTCGTCGTGATCTCCACGCAGGCACAATTTAATACCATACGAGGTGGAATATGAAACATAACGAGCAACTCTCTACTAGTCACGAACAAATTGCCAATCCAGCTGAGCTTGAAGCGAAAGCCCACGAGCAACACAAAGCAATTCGCGACCAGCTTGAACGCAAGGCTGAACAGGCCCCGGAAAGACAGCTTGAAACCGCACGAAACGAGGCACTTGAGAAGGCTGTTTCGAAAGAAAAAGAGGCACACGCCGACACACACAAAGAACGCTCTCCTGCTGAGCGGCGACGTGGTGTTATTACTCGCAAAGAACGTGACGCCAGTTACACGGCAACCATGAAAGAAGTTCAGACACACATGTCATCGACTGAGCGTGCCTTTAGCAAGTTTATCCACCACAAAGCGGTTGAAGACGTCAGTGAAGCTCTCGGAGCAACTGTTGCTCGCCCTAATGCCATTCTTGCTGGCGCTATTATGGCCTTTGTTATTAGTCTTAGCGCTCTCCTTATCGCCAAGCACTACGGCTATCGCCTGTCTGGATTTGAAGCAATTGGCGCCTTTGTTGCCGGCTGGCTACTCGGCATTTTATATGACTTCTTTAAAGTCATGATTACTGGTAAAAAATAGCCCTCACCCAGCGCAACTAATACGCTAGTCCAACTTGGGCTAGCGTATTTTAATTGAAACAGTAGTGTCTTCGTGATTCGCGTCGTCGCCGCGCAGTTTCAACTTATCAGCCGCAGGCGGCACTTCCCCACTCGGGGAGAATGGAGTAATTGGAGGTAGCTGTGGAGTCGAAGGAGGCGTAGGCGGCACAATAGTGTCTATGCTGGTACCGGAAGCGGGTGGTACTGCTTTATCCTGAGTTACTACTACAGGTGGCGCCTGCTGTGGTAGTGGAGGGACAGCTGACGGTCCACTTACTGGCGGTCGGCTACCTCCGCCCATTTGCTGCCGTTTAGCGAGCCACTCGTCAAGAAACGAAGAGCTTGACCCGGTAGCCACGCTCGGGCCACTCACGCGCTGCTGCTGGGCTTTTTTAAGCGCCTCAAGCTTAGCACGCTTCTCGGCCGCCGCAGCCCCTAGGCGATCAAAGATATCCTTTTCGACCACTGCGCGAGGTTTGCCGTACTTCGCCGCAGATAGGCGCTTTAATGCACTATTTAGCTCAGGGTTTGCCTGCCCTAATGGAGGTACAAATGACATGCTAAACGGAGCCGAGGGCACATTATTAATCATGACACTTGTGACAGACTGGTAATTTGGCATCTTTGTTAGATCTTCAGCGTCGAAGGTTGGTGCAAACTTCTTCACCAAAATCTCTGCGTCAGTAATACCAATGCGCCCGCTAATGACCGTACCGACGTTACCAATAATCGCTTCGCGAATTTTATCCGTCAACTGTGTCATAAACTGGTTGCCGAGAATCAAGTTAAGTCGATACTTACGCGCCTCAGATAGGATCGATTCAAAGCTTTCAGTCGCAAAGTTTTGGAACTCGTCCACATAGAGCGAAAAGTCCTGACGCTGATCTTCGGGCGTATCGGCACGTCCCATCGCTGCTGCCTGGAACTTCATCACGAAGATAATACCAAGGAGCTTTGAATTCAGCTCGCCCATCTTGCCTTTGCTGAGGTTCACGAGGAGAATTTTTTTATTGTCCATAATGTCACGAAGGCTAAAACCGCTCTTTGTCTGACCGATAATATTGCGCATCGCATCATTGCTGATAAATGGACCGAATTTACTGACCACCCAACTAATCACTTCGCCAGCCTCATTGGAACGCTGCGAATTCGGAAACTCCTTTGTCCAGAAGTCGAGTACAGTCTGGTCAGTCACGTACTTCAGTTTGCTCTTCATAAACTCTTCATCAATCAGCAACTTTGGAATATCGATAAACGTACCGCCATTTGGATCCGACATCAGCAGGAGTGCGCAGTTACGGAAAATATGCTCCAAGCGAGGACCGACAATACCTGTATGCCCTGGGTCATATAGACCATATAGCATGTTGATTGCTTCCTGAACCAAGAAGTCTTTCTGGTCAGGGTGGTCATACTCAAACATATTAAGACCAATTGGGTTGGTCATATCCCCTGGATTGAAGTAAATGACGTCCTCGACCCGCTCCTTCGGCACCTTACCCAAGAGTGCTTCAACTGAGTCTCCGTGCGGATCAACAAAAGCAAAGCCACGGCCATCCATCATATCCTGAAACGCCAGGTTTTCGAGCATGACCGACTTACCCGTACCCGTTTGACCAATGATGTAAGTATGACGACGGCGGTCATTAGTACTGAGACGAATTGGCTTCTTCACACCACGGAACTCATTGTAGCCAAGCAAAAAGCCCTCATCCATCAACTGCGTCGGACCATCAACTTGCTTCGAGAGCTGACGCTGCACCTGTGAGGTTGGGATATTCTTTTGGTCTGGCAAATGGAACAATGTTGCTAATTCGACACTATTTAAGATCGTTTGCGTCAAGCTTTGTGGAAAGAATCGGAAAATATACGCCGTCACCAACTCTTCGATATTCTTACTAATCGCAAACTTGAATCCATTAAAGCTAGGTGAATCAAACAACGAAAAGGCGGCGACAATGTTCTTTAATAATGCCTGCGAGTGAGCGGCCGTGTTAGATGATACAACAACTCGAATTAACACTTCGTATCCAGGGTGACGCGTCTTCCCCTCTATAGCTTCAATTGTCGCCTGCTCTACTGAGTTAAGCTTTTTATCTTCTGGCTTTGCATCGCCAGCTTCTGGTGGTCGCCACAAGGCCTCCATGAGCTCCTTAGGAGCAACCAGCCCTCCAAAGCCTGCCTTTTTCGTGCCCTTGTCTTTACTGATCTTTTCAGCCGCCGCAACAGAACCTTTTGTCCAGCCTTCGCGTGCAGGCCGTAGCAGCATCTGTATCGCCACGCCATCCTCGCGTGAAGCGGCAGACAGGGCATTAAGCAGCGCGCGTGCCGCATCGCGCTTCGACTCTTGATAGGTTGCGATTGGATAGACATAGCTCTTCTTGAGGGTAAATTCACCGCCAATCGTGCCGCTCATCTTACCAGTTTGGCTAAAAATATTATGCTCCGCCACCTCTTCAAGACGCGCCGATGGATACGCAGCGGCAATCGCCTGACGCACGACGTCCTCAAGCACTGTCGGTACGACAGTGTAATAGTAGACAAGCCCGCCGTGTGCAACCATCTCAAACGAAATATGACGCTGACCATAGACTCGGCTCTTAAAGCCGCGCGTCGCCGTGCTGGCGATTATGTTATACATCACCTGTGCTTGGGATAATACCTCTTCGGTTATGTCCCGTTCATCACGACTACCGGCGTCGCGGTCGTCACTGCTTGGCGGTAAGTGAATAAGAAGAGGGACCATCTTGAGGCCACGTTCGTAATTCTTCGCCTCTCGCAGCGTCTTGCGGTACTGAGAGAATACAAAAAAGCCCACCCCGAGGGCCAAAAACGCCAAGATGAAAACACTGATAAACACTCCTACCATATACTCTACCGTCCGCTATTGCGGAGCGCCCAGTTCCCTACCATAGCGTTTACGTAGATAGTCTGCCTGCAGCTTCGCCACCTCTTGCTCGCGACGATAAGGATCATCCTTAGTCTGATCGATAATACGCTTTGCGCGGTCAACCCATTCTTTTTCAATTAAATCCTCGTCACCAGCGACAATCGGCGTGTCACCCGTTACCGGGATAGCAGTATCATCAACAACAGGCATCGGTAGCGGTGGCGGCAATACTGGCGCGACAGACTGCTGCGCGATAGCATTATCGCTTCTCTGCTCAATGCGCTCCCCGCCCTTCTCTACTGCCTGACCAAATTCAGGGCTTACTAGCTGGGGCGCAGCTTCAACCTTTGTCTCATACGACACCACCGGTTTTTCTGATTCAAAATGAGGTGTAGGAGATTTTGGTTCCATATCCGTTAGTATAGCATAAACACAACCGAGAATAATACGACGATTTAGCGGCTTCTTTTAGCGATATACACACAGCCCAAAACGGCAAACAGCAGGACCAAAATCGTCTCATACACCCCAACAGCGCCAACCGACTGCATACCCAGTAGCATCACTGGAGCTAACGCCACTACCGAGCCGTAGTAGTAAGCTTGCTGCAACGTCAAAGAACGCAAAGGACGACGAACCGTCAAAGAGCCTGCCAGGCGCTCCGCCACACGACTGGTGCCAAAAATAAAAAACGTCAACGTACTAAGCGACGCGACGTATAACATAATAAATACAAAAAGTAGACCCAGTGGGCCAATCGTTGCCGGTGTCGTAATCTGTAGAACGATAGTCAACAACACTACCGCGATAAGACCACTTGCTGCAATAAATTTCCCTACCATATCCCCACTATATCAAAGAGTTAAATGTGCCTGAGTGGCGAGTTATGGTGTGTCGAAACAACTGTCCACCGCGAAAAATAACTATTGGGTGCGTGTCGTCACAAACTGCCACTCAAGGCGACTGACCGCTCCAGGAAGACCTGGGGCATATCGTTTTTATATAAGCATTCCTCGGTTCATAAGATATGATACCGGTACTCTCTTATATGCGCTCAATGTACAAACGTATGTTTGGCGGAGCATCGATAGCGCCAACATCAGCTATCGAGAAATAAGGTGCGTGGCCTACATGTGTAAACCATAGTTCGAAGCGTTGGTGTCGCTATCGAGTTGCCGTCAAAGGTTCGGGCGCTCGATGATTGAATTGTTAACTTGTTTGGCTCTTTTTTGTGTTTGTAAAAGCTTACCCTTAATGTAACACAAGCATCTTGAATGGTCAATACGCTGGGGTGTAAATATTGTTGTATTTTATTTATAATATAGCCACAACATGCTACTTTAAGGTGTTAATAATCTATAGTTGATTTATATACAACACATATATTTAACAACAATATACGTAAATAATCCCTATGAACCGTTTTATTATCATCAGTACAGACCCTCGTAATCCACAAAAGTGCCCATACAATCACCACACAAGTTAATCCTTAAACACCCCAGCTTAAGTCGCTCACGCCACATCAATCAAAACTCACCAGTTATGCGGCTTAGTTCCACAAGCCCAATAAAACCACCCTGGTAAACTCCATCCACTCCTAGATATCAACGTAGACGACACCCCTAGCAAAACCAAACTCACCCTACGCCCCGCGCACAACACGCTCTCAGCCTCCGAATTCTGTCTAAAGTATACGAGATATAAAAATCTCTCATCACACCCCTTCATCTCGCACCTACTACGCTTAGTTTTCGCATATACAACTCCACCTATCCAAAACTTACCTACGGCAGTGTCTGATCAACATATACATACACCTATCGCTCTCGCTAAATATATGGTCCTCTTGCTGGCCCTAACGCTACATATAGGTTATCCACATGGTGTATTTTTTAATAAAAGATTTTTCTAGAAAATCGTTGACACAAGCGCTTTGGCGTCATAATATAGGGGTAGCTTCTGAATAAAAAAATTATACAGAGGCCAAAAATAAACAAGAATTCAAAAAACTCCACACAAAACAACCACTACTCGCAGGTGGTTGTTTTTTTAGGCCTTTTTACCCTACCACCGAGCACATGAGGACCTTCCAACGAAAAAGCCCGAGCATATTGCTCGGGCTTTTTCGTTGGTGGAGCTGCGGGGTACTGCCCCCCGGTCCAAAAGGTAACGGATTATTCGTCTACAGGCATAGTCTATTTTGGCTGTTTACAACCTACCCTATTTAAAAACGGACAAAAACATAGGGGCGGTTGCGCGGTAAAGTTTCCTATTAAATCGCCGCTTCGCGACTCAACAGTAAGTAGCATGAATATAACACTGCGTTCGCACTATGCTACCTGTACGAAGCAATGATCGAGCGTATTAGGCTGCGATTGGCGCAAATGCATAGTTAGGAGCAAAAAGGCTCTTTACTGATGCAAATGCTGATGCAAGTTTGTTTGCAATTAAAAATATACGTAACGCGTATGTTCGGCCTGCAAAATAATCTGTTAATGTCCTTCTGTCGAAAGCTATGTCAGCCCCAACCGTATCTATTATTATAGCATATTTACACAACTCACTGGCTGTGCTTAACTGTAAGCATTATGTCAGCGGTGGCTAAGCTTCTCTCAGTAGCACCTCTCGGATTTGATGGCCATTTAATAGAAGTGGAAAGCGACAGTAGCCGCGGCCTCCCTTCCCTTCAGATTGTCGGCCTCGGTAATAAGGCCATCGACGAAGCCAAAGAGCGCGTCCGAAGCGCCATCACCAATTCCCTGCTTGAGTTTCCCGCCAGGAAGATCACCATCAATCTTGCACCCGCCGAACTACCGAAAGATGGCAGCCACTATGACCTCGCCATCGCACTGGCGATTCTTGTCAGTAGCGGACAGGTACGGCAAAACGAAGTAACCAATATGGCATTTGCCGGTGAACTCGCGCTTAGCGGAGAGCTGCGCCCTATTCGCGGAGCGGTCGTCATGGCTGAGGCCGCCAAAAAGGCCGCTATCGCCACCCTTTTCGTTCCGGTCGCAAATGTCGAAGAAGCACTGCTTGTTGACGGGATTGATGTCATTGGCGTACCCACACTGCGAGAGCTATTTTTACATCTTAAGCAAGAAGCCGTCCTGCCAACCGCAGCACCCCGAGCGACCTCACGCAGCTCACTAAAACCCTCTACTACCCTCGATGATGTCTATGGCCAAGAGCAGGCCAAGCGCGCCCTCACAATTGCCGCCGCCGGACGCCATAATATCCTTCTCACAGGTTCACCGGGCGCCGGTAAAACAATGCTCGCTCGGGCGCTTACCGACCTTCTACCCCAACTTAATCCAGCAGAACGTCTTGAAGTCACAAAACTACATAGCCTCGCAGGCAACGCAACAGCAGGCATGACCACCACCCGACCGTTTCGTGCGCCACACCACACAGCAAGCCGGACCGCGCTAATTGGCGGCGGCACCAGTCCACGCCCTGGCGACATCAGCCTGGCGCACCTTGGAGTACTCTTTCTTGATGAGCTTCCCGAATATCCACGCGCCTCACTTGAATCACTACGCCAGCCACTTGAAGACAAGCACATCACAATCAGCCGAGCCGCCGGACATAGCACTTATCCAGCCGACTTTATGTTAGTTGCCACCATGAATCCCTGCCCGTGCGGCTTTTACGGCGACGCAGCCCGAGAGTGTACTTGTACAAGTACACAGATCCTTGCCTATCAAAAACGTCTCTCCGGACCATTAATGGATCGTATTGACCTTGTTATTAACGTTGCCCGAGTACCACACGACACATTACTCGGTCACCAAAAATCACAAGATTCACAACATTTAGCCGCAAAAAAACAGATTAAAAGTGCAACTGACATGCAGCATAACAGATATGGAAGTAGTATCAAATACAACAGCAATCTCAGCTCTCAGGAGATAAAGCAGCATCTTAGCCTGTCGGCTGAAGTGCGGCAGCTACTTAGCACAGCCGCCGAACGACTCAACCTCAGCGCCCGTGCGTATTTCCGCGTCATCAAGGTCGCCCGCACTATTGCCGACCTTACCGAGAGCCCCAGCATCGAACCAGCTCACATTGCCGAAGCGCTACAATATCGCCAAAACTCTTGAACCGCTTGCCTATATCTGTTAAAATAGGTTTCGAGTAACGCTTAAACAGTTGCAGACCTCACATAAGGAGATGGCAATCAATAAATCAATTCGCATCAATGAGGCTATCCGCGCCCGTGAACTACGTGTCATCGGTACGGACGGCGAACAACTCGGCATTATGAGCCGTCAAGAAGCGCTTAAGGCTGCTGAAGACGCCGGTGTCGACCTCGTTGAGATCTCACCAAATGCTGATCCACCTGTAGCAAAAATCGTCGACTGGGGTAAATACCAGTACCAAAAGATGAAAGAGCTCCAGAAGAATCGCAAAAGCAACAAGCAGAGTGAGCTCAAGCAAATGCGTTTTGGTCTAAAGATTGGCTCTGGTGATCTTGACATTAAATTGCGCAAGATCCGCGGGTTCCTAGCCGAAGGCCACAAGGTCCGTATCCAAATCTTTTACCGTGGTCGCGAGATGGCCCACAAAGAGCTTGGGTACGTGATGATCGAAAAGATCGTTGCCCTCCTTGAGGATGAAGCTGTATTAGAGCAAAAGCCTCAGATGGCTGGTCGCAATCTGAGTGTAGTAGTAAGGAGTAAATAATGCCAAAGTTAAAGACCCACAAAGGCACCGCGAAGCGCATCAAGCTGACCAGCACTGGTAAGCTAACTCGTCGCCGCGCCTTTGGTAACCACTTGCTCGCTAAGAAGAGCAAAAGCCGCAAGCGCGCTATCAACACTAGCGCAGCCATCACTGGTGGCATGGCTAAAAACGTTAAACGAGCCCTAGGAGTATAATCACATGCGAGTAAAACGAGGTGTTGCCGCATCGGCAAAGCACAAAAAGATCTTAAAAGCTGCTAAGGGCATGCAGCACAACCGCACGCGCTCATACCGCCTTGCTAAGCAAGCCGTTATCCGTGCACTTCAGTATGCCTACCGTGACCGCCGCAACAAAAAGCGCGATCTACGTGGTCTTTGGATCACCCGCATCAACGCTGCCGCTCGCGAAAATGGCACTACTTACGGTAAGTTCATTGCTGGCCTCAAGGCTGCGAACATTGAGCTTGACCGCAAGGTTTTGGCTGAACTAGCCGTAAGCGAACCTGCAGCATTTGCAGCAGTCGTTAAAAGCGCTAAGTAGTCCTATACCTACAACTAAAAATACCACTCCAATTGGGGTGGTATTTTTAGTGAACAGTCCGTCGGTAAGCCGGGTTCTGTCGTGGACGGCCATCTATCTAGCCCTTCAGTTGCCTAAAGGATCGAGCGGATAGCGACCTGCGGACGAGCAATCCTTAGTGCAGATCTCCTTGCAGCTGGCAGGGTTTACCTCCTTCGCATGTCACCATGCGCCGCTGTGAGCTCTTACCTCACTCCTTTCACCCTTACCGCAGATTGCTCCGCGGCGGTATCGTTTCTGTGGCACTTTCCCTAGGGTCACCCCCGGTCGCCGTTAGCGACTGCCATGCTCTACGCTGCCCGGACTTTCCTCTTGTCTTATCAACAAGCGACCGTCTAACGAACTGTCTATACGTTATTATACCTTACTTACGAGCGTGCGCGTTGAGAATCTTGTTGACCATACCATCGGCCAGCTGATTGAACTCTCGTCTTACATGCGTAAAAGTTACTTTTTCAAAGTGCATCACTAGCTCTTTGATACGCTCGTGGATTGGCCATAGTTCTCTATTTTTGATAGTGTATACTCCTTTGAGCTGATTGACAACCAGCATACTATCAACCCGAAAATCAACCGTTTTCATGTTCATTTCCAATGCCTTCTCAAGCCCCAATCGAACCCCATGATATTCCGCCTGATTATTGGTGGTAATACCCAAGTACATGCCACCTTCATGAAGAACATGTTCATATTGGTTCATAATGACAAAGCCGGACGCTGATGGTCCGGGATTACCGCGCGATCCCCCGTCAGAATAAATAATAACGTGAGTAACGTCCGATGTTTCTTTTACTACGTTGCTGCCAATCAGGACATTTTCTTTCACGGCCGGGATGTTCTGCTGCGAAATACCTAATAGCAGTCGCGTTGATTCTGTAAGCGTCTCCTGGTGTATCGAAGACATCGTTTTCCAGAGGTAGTGGTCATAGTTTTGGCTTAGTTTGAACTTCGTTGTATGATTGTCAACTCCTACTAAATACAGAATAAAGACGTACTGAATATCACGGTCATCGTGATCAATATAGGTTAAGACATCGTACAACTGAGCCGCTTTGATCGCCACCCCCAGCTCAGATTGGATGTGGCGCTGCAACGCATCCTCAGGCTGCTCGCCGTAGTCAAGATTCCCACCGGGCAGCTCATATTTACCAAGAATGGTCGGTCGCCCACTGGCACGGCGAATGAGGAGCGTCTTTTGTCTATCACTGACAATGGCTCGAACGGCGATTCTCTGCTGCATCGTACCCTCAGTATATCATTTATGCTTAGCGCCAACCTGTCCGACAATCTACAGGGGCCGCTTAAAATATTTCTTATTGATGCTCGAGGCAACCGCCGCCGAACCTAGCAAACCAATAGTTGCCATAATAAGGCTTGTTGTTACGCCGAATCCCGAAAAGTACTTAAAGGAAATTGTAATCACCGTCAGGACCAGAAAGAACGAGGCGTTGCCCAATAGATGCCTGTTCTGAGACATGACACTGAGATAGAAAATACCCAACACCCCCAAAAGAAGTCCGATAAGCCACAGAGACCCATAGTCACCAAAGCTTGAAATATACATAGCAATCAGCGCCAAAAATGCAGCAAACGCGTCAAATGCGTGACGCGCACCCTCTCGCCCCCGACTTAGCTGCGTGACAACTCGCGTTGCATACGCAAGCAAGCCAGCCGAACCCACTAAGACTAGCGACCACACATCACCCGGCGCATCCGTATCCTTCAAAAGTCCAAAGAGTAATGCGGGAAAAGCCGCTACTGAGAAAAGAACGCCCATTAACAATGTTAGATCTCTTCGGATGAGCCTATCAAAAGCCAGATGCAGCCCACCTACGACAGCCAAAGTGATTGCGCCAGCAACGAAGTTTATCTCTCCAAAACCGCCTACCAACTGATTGCTAATAATATAACCGCCCGTTACTACTGAAAGTGAGCCTGTCAGAAGCAGTGCGTTAATTAACCCCCTTTTAACATCTGTCTGCTTATTGTCCTTGATAAGATAATAAGCAGCAGCCCATAGCATCATACCGATGCCCGCACTTAAGAAGACGTGGAGCACAATCGTATCGCCAGTACTATCCCATGATTGGGCAATGATTGACAGGAGTGCTGAATACAGCACAATACCAGCAACATAGAACATTATGTCAACAGCCGAAAGCCTCTCTGACTTACGCACACCTTCTTCTACGGCAGCCTCTACTGGCACAAGTGCCGGCTCATGAATAAAGGACTTGATATCGCTCTCTGTAATAAGACCCGTGCGCAAGCCTTCTTGTATCTGTGTGATTATTTCTTCTCTACTGTTCATAACCTACCCACCCTAAAAATTTTATACCCTGAGAGTAATATGATTTACTCATCGTTAACTCAACTTCTTTCTTTTTTGCACCATCCTTCAAGTACCATCCGTCATCACGATCGCTCCAAAAAAGAAACCCGCTGCTCGAACCTTCGCGCGTCAGCGTATAGCCATCGGGCGACTGAGATGAGGAATCTAACCGATAGCGCTGCGCTTCATCAAGCGTAATACTGCGAGTAGCGTTAGTTGAGGCATCGTAATAACGCAGTTGCGCTAGCTGATCGTAGTAGCTGGACTTCAGTGAATCCGCATCCGTGTTTTCGACTACGCGACCACTGCTGTCTAGTGAATAGCCATTTTTACAGCGATAATCGTCACACACAGAATACACAAAATCATATTTAGGATTCGCCAAGAGGCGTGGTATGTATATAAGCCCCGCCGCAATGATGATAATCGCAACTGGTATCGAAAATAAAAGTAATAGATCTTTTAGCGGACTGTTAGCGGTAGGTTGTTGATGAGTTGTTTTTGGCATATGTTTCTTTTTTACTGTTTGACATGATTGTAGCATAGCTAAAGGCCTATTTCTTCATTTCGCACCATGATTTCAATCAAAAAAGTCCTCCCCGGGACTCCCTACAAGAACATCGATTTATGGTCGGGATGACAAGACTTGAACTTGCGACCTCACGGCCCCCAGCCGTGCGCGCTACCAGCTGCGCCACACCCCGATTTTTGATACCAAAAGTCCCAGCAGACTACTGTCGACGCTTGATATTCCCCGCCGTATGGACAGGTGGGTGCTCGCAAAACGCTACCACGGTAGTGAATAATTTAAAGCTCCCTAATCAATATGATATTCAGGAAAATCATATACGCCTAGGTGTCTCCTGGGACATTCTTATTATAGCATTTTCTCTCTTAAGAAGAGCCGAAGATGCGAGTAAAAAGATCAACAAAGAAGTCGATTGACTGCCCCATAAAAGCGCCTATCAGCGAGCTTGCGGCCAGTACAATAATCAGGATAACAATAATACCCAGTCGCTCAATTGCCTCCATGCCGCGGCGGATAAATTCTGGCGCCAGCGCATAGAGAACACGCGAGCCGTCGAGCGGTGGAATTGGCAGCATATTAAAGATAAAGAAGCCCAAGTTGACAACGACGGCAATCATCAAAATCTCTCCCAACAACCCAGCGTTCAGGCCCCCAACTAACACGTACGCACCATAAGCTACGAAAGCAATAATCAAGTTAGTTAGCGGCCCAGCGACCGCCACCAGCGCGGCGCCCCACTCGTCATAGCGCACGCGATCCGGGTTAAACGGCACAGGCTTAGCGCCACCAAAAATTGGACCGCCAACAATCGCCAACATCACCGGTAGCAGGATCGTCAAAATCGGATCAATATGCTTAATAGGATTGAGCGTCAGACGACCTTGTAACTTTGCCGTATCATCGCCAAGCCAGTAGCCCATAAAGGCGTGCATCGCTTCGTGAAGGGTCATCGACAGCAAAACTACCCCGATGACTATTGCTATATATCCAATATCCATGTGCCTTTATTATAGCAGCTTGCGCTTCCCTGTTGCCTATCTTGACGGATTTCCTGAAAAAAGGTACACTGATAAAGATTGTAAAAAATAAGTGGAAGTAATAAACCATGGCAGCACGATGTGAACTCACCGGTAAGGGCAAGCAGTTTGGCCACAATGTCAGCTTCTCTTTGCGTCGCACCAAGCGCGTCTTTAAGCCTAACCTTCAGAAGAAAACCTTCGAAGTTGATGGCCAGAAAGTCACGATGACCCTTTCAACCCAGGCAATTCGTACGCTTAAGAAAAAAGGCATTCTCGCCAAGGCTAACTAAGCCTGACACCATTAAAAAATCCCTCGTCAGAGGGATTTTTTATATATATGCACCCTATCGGGTGTCGCCCGCTAGCTGCGAGCGACAACAACAGTCGTCAGCACTTCTGGGAGACCAGCGGCAGACTTCAGCTTGTACTTGGCAACTGACTCGACAGGAGCGGCCAGCTCTTTCGTGAAGACTTCCACGTCATCCTGTGACACCTCGTAGCTAAGCGCGCTATCGGCGTAATGTATTGGAATAACCACCTTTGGACCAATATGGCGCGTTAGTGTGGCTGCGCTAGTCGCATCAAGCGTATAACCACCACCCCCAACAGGGACAAGAAGAATATCAACCACACCTAGGGCCTCAAGCTGATCATCGCTTAAAGTTGCGTCAATATTACCGAGTAGCGCAATTCGCACATCACCAACTTCAATACGATAGATAGTCGCACGTTTCTCATCTTGCTCGGTGTCGATGTGACGCTGTGCGGCTACACCACGAATCGAGAAGTCGCCGACCTCGTACTCACCCGGACCCTCAAGCACTAGTCGCGCTGCAGGGTCATTAAGCAAAAAACGAGCTTCAGTCGCTAGCTCAACTGCGTCCTTAACCGACAAATCCTTAAGGCCAACAAGTGACACCTTAGGGTCAATAACGAGGCTGGTTTTTTTAGTCGTAACGACAATACCATTGCCACCTTTATATTCAATATCAAACATCTCTTCTCCTTCGACTAGCTTTTCAGAATATTATCGGCATCACTCAGGACTGCGTGTTTGCCGCCCAAGATCTCTGTAATAAATTTATCACGAACACTCAAGCGATAGTAGAACTCATCATAGGTCAGCACGGCGTAGTTCAGCTCACGTGACTCAATACTCTCAATGTCCTTAATCACTGTCTTCACGCGTGTACCGGCTAGTTCACCAACCAGCAGCAGGTCTACGCTACTTGCAGATCCCTTGACGAGCACACCGGCCGCAACCGCTAAACGCAGTCCAGGCAGCGCCACAACGCGCCCCTCCCAGTCGGCCTGCTGAACCTTGCTGACACTAGCTTCAATCTTTTCGTCGGCAAAAATAGCTCGAAATGGCACATAGTATTCATAGCGCTGGTTTACTTCATAGTAAAGCTTGTTGTCGGCGCTATCACTCGTAATAATCCCCACCTCAAGCATATTCGATAACTCACGGCGAACGGAATTAATCTGCTCATCAATAAGACGAGTAATTTCTCGCACATAGAACGATTTACCTGGATTGTTCAGGAAAAGGTGGAGTAATTTTACTCGGGTTTTTGAGCCAAATAGTGCGTCGATCAATGTAATTCCTCGGATAACTTTCGTGTTCTATGATAGCACGAAGCATGATCACTTGGCGAGCTTTTGACGCAAGAATGTATACGCCTCATCCAGAGGTAGCCAGGTGATGTGCGAATTACGACGAAGCCACGTGAGCTGGCGCTTCGCGAGACGCCAGTCAAGAATGACGAACTTCTGCTTTACTTCTTCTAACGTTAGTTCGCCTTCTAGGTAATGACGTACGAGCGGATAGATATTGCCCGTCATAGCCTCACTATCCCAACCATACTTTTTGCCCAACATAGTCGCTTCTTCCACAACACCATCGTCAAATAATTGTTCAGCTCTACCTTCAATTCTCGCTCGCAATACCTCACGATCCGTGGCAATTCCAACAATAATACAGTTATCGATTGGCTTACGCCGTCGTTCGTCATTAACGCCCTCTTGCTCAATCGCACGAATTAAGTAGCGCTTATTTTTATCATTCTCCGGTAGAGATATGTTGTGATTGATGCAATACTCCCGCAACTCATCGATCGTTAGCTGTTCAAGCACCAGACGACGCTCTGGGTCGGCACGAGGGCCAAAATGATAATCATACAACACCGCATCCACATATAGTCCGGTACCTCCGACCAAGAATGGCACATGTCCGCGCGCCCGAATCTCCTCGATCTTCTGAAGAGCATACAGCTTAAAATCGGCGGCACTAAACAACTCACCGGGCTCTGCCAAATCCAACCCCCAATGTGGAACACGTGCCCGCTCTTCGGCCGTCGGCTTAGCGGTGCCGATATCCATCCCCGTGTAAATGGCCCGCGAATCAGCCGAAATAATCTCGCCGCCAATTTGCTCAGCAAGACGAATCGCCAGGCCCGTTTTGCCGCTCGCCGTTGGGCCAGCAATCACGACCAGTGGCAACTTATCGCTCACGGAAACTCCATCGCTTTGCTGCAAAGTCATCAACAATAAAGTTCGTGCAGGTCACCCCTTCGCCCTTCAGTAACTGCTCCTGAATCTCACGCCCGCCATGAAAGCCAGACGCTAACCCACCAAAGCGATTAACGAGCCGATGCCATGGCAGTTCTTGCGGACCATAGTGGGCAATTCCGCCCACTATACGACTTGCCGTCGCCTGCCCCGCAAGTGCAGCCAGATCGCCATACGTCGTCACGAAGCCAGTCGGCACTTGGGCCATCAGCTCATAGACTCTTTGTGCAAAGGCTGCGTTTGTCATGGCTACAGTTGCTGTAAATAGGCCGCCAAGTTATCAAGTGCCACCTTTTCTTCACCGGCCTGCGTACGGACACTCACTTCACGAGATTCTTTATCTTTCGGACCAACGATCAGCTGAACTGGAATCTTCCAAGTCGTTGCTTCACGAATCTTCTTGCCAAGGCTCTCATTACGATCGTCCCGTGTAAAGCGAAGTTCATTATACTTAACCGGCTGCATGAGTACTGCACTAGAGAGAACAGCCTCAATCTCTTCGACATAATCAAGCACGGTGTCGTTAATAGTCAGAATACGCACCTGCTCTGGCGCTGCCCATAGCGGGAACCAGCCAGCCGTATGCTCAATAAACACACTCAGGAACCGCTCGATCGAGCCAAGCAGTGCACAGTGAATCATCACCGGGCGCTGCGCCGAACTGTCGGCATCAGTATATTCAAGGCCGAAGCGTTCCGGCTGCACGAAGTCGAGCTGCACAGTTGCCACTTGATGCTCACGGCCAATCGCGTCTGTTGCCATAAAATCGATCTTTGGGCCATAAAAGGCAGCTTCACCCTCCTGTTCAAAATAGTCGAGCTCATTTGCAATAACCGCCGCCTTTAGCTGCTGCTGCGCCGATTCCCAGAGTGTCAGATCGCCCAGGTAGCCTTCACCCTCGTCGCGGTAGCTGAGGCGTACGCGCAGCTTCATGCCGATTGAATCGTACAATTCACGAGCACTCGCGAGCAAACCATTAATCTCACCCTCGATCTGATCCTGGCGGCAGAAAACATGACTATCATCCTGCGTTAGCGATCGGACGCGGTTCAAGCCGCCCAGCTCACCAGTCTTCTCGTCACGGTAATCAGTCGTCGTTTCCAAGAAGCGCACTGGCATATCTTTGTAGCTCCGTGGGCGTGAGGCGAAAATCTGCGTATGGTGCGGGCAGTTCATCGGCTTCAGCGCCATTTTGTCGCTCGTCTCCTGACTCGTTACAAGGAAGAGTTCACCGCCAAACTTCGCCCAGTGACCAGAGGTTTCGTAGAGATCTTTCTTGGTAATATGCGGAGTCCAGACCTTCTGGAAGCCATGCGCCTGACGCAGCTGATTAGAATACTGAGCGACAATGTCACGGAGCACCGTGCCACGAGGCGTAAAGAGCGGCAAACCGACACCAACAAGCTGCGATACGGTATAGAGGTCAAGCTCCTTGCCGAGCTTACGATGGTCACGTAACTTCGCCTGCTCGAGGCGCTCGAGGTATGAATCGAGCTCCTCCTGGGTTGCAAAAGCGACACCGTACAGACGCTGCATCTGCGGATTCGTCTCCTTGCCGCGCCAGTAAGCGCCAGCCACGCGCAGTAACTTGAAGGCACCAACATCATTAGTATTTGCAACATGCGGACCACGACATAGGTCAACGAACTTACCATTCTTATAAAATGAAACCTTCTCAACCGCAGCATCACCGCCCGCGGCTAGACCGAGTTCATCGACGTCCAAATCCTTGGCGACCGTTGTGCCAGAGCGTTTCAAGTCGTTGAGTAATTCCTCTTTGTATGGCTGGTCATTCTCGCGTGCCCACTCGATCGCCTGGTCGATCGGCATTTCAAAACGCTCGAAATCATCTCCGTACTCAATAATGCCCCGCATAATCTTCTCAATTTTCGCAAAGTTGGCTTCACTAATCTTCTTCTCGCCAAGATCGATATCGTAGTAGAAACCGTTCTCTACCACCGGTCCCACACCAAACTTTGCCTCGGGCCATAATTTCTGAACAGCAGCAGCGGTAATGTGCGCGAGACTGTGGCGCATTGCGTGTAGTTGTTCGTCGTTCATATCGTACTCCTTATGTAGTTATAAAAATAAAAACATGCGATAGTCGAATTTAAAGGCTTAAATCCATCGATCGCATGTCTCGGACCCTGATTCGGGCGGTTCCACCGGACTTCCTTGTGTATTATCCATCAACAAGGCACTTATGAGGCAGCGTTACGTACGCTACCACGACCCACGGAACTCGGCAGGTGGTTAAGCTGCGTCAACGTTCACTTTTATTCTATATGCTCACCCCAGTTATTGCAACGCCCTGCCCCATCTGATATAGTTAATAAAGTTCCGGTAACACGGGCGATTAGCTCATTTGGCTAGAGCGCCACATTGACGTTGTGGAGGTGATAGGTTCGAATCCTATATCGCCCACCAAGAATTTATAATAGACCATCCTGCGATGGTCTATTTTTTATCACCATCTTAACGCGGCGGAATTTGCACACTGCTACGCTCGGGCGTGGCAACCGGAGCCGCCGGCACAGCGGAGACTGGGACCGGACTGAGCGGCGACGACACCGGAGGCACTGCTGGCTGCGCGGCAACCGGAGTAACAACTGGAGCGACAGTTGCGGATGATTGAGGCTGAGCCGCTTCCTGTGACCGCGGCTGTGCGATGAAGTCACCGGTAGTCTGCTGCTGCAGTGCGCCACCACTCAGTACCTGCCTGGTAGCATTGGCAATGCCAGCAACCATTTCAGTACCACTTACATTATCAGCCCGACTACTTAACGGCACTCCATAAAACCCAGCGATACGTTGTGCTTCGTCAGCCAGCGGCGCCTTATTGAGGCCACTTAAATTAAACCCATTAATTGAAACTCCACCACTGCTGCGCTTACTTGTCGCAAGCATCACCTGACTATTATCGTTTAGTAATACATACAGAACACTTGTACGCTCGTGAGTCGTTGTCTGATTACCATCTGCACCGGTATCAGTCCGTAGTGTATCCGAAGTATCAAGATTGACCGAAATGATCCGGCTGGCATCAAAACTAAGGCGCGTTTCCTTGCCGCTAATAATTCGCTTCGTCATGACTTCAGATAGACCCTGGCGACGCAGAACCATATGGCGATTTACAGCCGTGAAAACGATCACGCCACCCAGTGCCATGATGCCGGCGGCGACTACAGCCCACCACCACGCAATACTCACCAGATGCAACATCACCCACCCAAGCGCACCCAGACCGCCGAGAGTGAGCATTGCACCGATCGCAACACTCACCATTCCACTTTCATTTACTTCCCATTGTTCACTGTTTGTTTCTACTATTTTCATATAGTCTCATCTTAGCATGTCGCCCAGATGGACTTTTCCCCACAGGCTGCACCAGTTTTCCACTAGCATTATAACCAGCGCTTAACTGTATATATATCGTTTATGATATACGTGTCTAAATAGTGTTCTATTGACAATATTTGTTGCTTATGCTAATATAAAACCATGGCTACAAAACCAGACATGAAACCGTCGGCCCTCTCGAAATTCAATCTTGGATATGAGTTCGACAAAAGCTGGCACGAAGCAAAAAAAGAAGTCCGCGTTCGAACCGACCGCGATTAACCCGCTTCTTCATTTTGACCCCAACCCGACACCCCTTTTTATATGGGGTGTCTTTTTATCCCCACATTTCCCCATACTTATCCACTAGCATTTTGAATAGCTGTATGACAATATATAGACATGTTTTGCATTAATTGTTTTCATTCTAGCACCCAAGTGACCAATTCGCGCCCAAATAAAAAGCAGCCGTTTATTTGGCGGCGACGTAGCTGTCCTCAGTGTGGCACGGTCTTTACCACCACCGAACGCCCATCCCTCGCCCACAATCAGACAATTCATCTGCCCTCTGGAGACACGACACCCTTTAATATTGGCAAGCTTATCATTAGCCTCTCTCGAGCATTTCAGCACAATCCAGTTGACGCCGAATATGCCACCCTTGAGCTAGCGCAGACGATTGAAGCCATCTTGGTCACCGAAATAAAAACAATCACCTCAGAGGATATTGAGGTGACCTCCCATCAAGTCTTGAAACGCTACGACGAGCTAGCAGCCATGCAGTACGCCGCACAGCACCAACTTATCACTTCTTCGAAGAAGCGCGGGCGACCTTCGCTGCACGAGCGCGGGCGACCGACTGATGCGTCCCCTTCTCGGTAACATCAAACGTATCAAGATACTTCGCAAGCAGTAGATGTGTTTGGGCATTAAAAGCAGCCGACGCACTATAGGCGATAGCAGTCACCGGCATTAGGAACCACTGCAGGACCATACCGATAGTTCGGTGGCGCTTGTAGCGCTCAGGGCGCGGTGGCAACATCTTAAAGCTTAGGAAGACAGTAATAATAAGACCAATGAGCGCCACCTGCTGAATGCCACTAACAATCTCTGGCAGCTGGTGCGCGGCGATATCCTGCGCCGAGCGACTATTAACCAAAAGTGGCACCCATCCACCGACGGCCACAAGGATCGACATACTTGCAAGGGTCACATGGCCATCGAGAAGTCGGACAAAACGCCCAATGCCACCCATCAATGGCACATTGCGACGGCGCGTAAAGACGCGAGTTGCAACGTATGGCACATCCGATGCTCCGTACGCCCAGCGACGAAGCTGCTTGAACTGCGCTTTGAGCGTCTTTGTGTATGTGTCTGACAGTACGGCATCTTGATAAATCGGCACATAAATAGGTGTCACAAAATAGTTACCACCAAAGTAGAAGTAACTCCTCCAGTACTGATGGCCATCCTCAACAATACTTCGTGTACTCCAGAAGTCCATCTCAACTAATGCGTCCATAGGCTGGGAGTGTGAGGCGAAGTTACGTAGCGTATGTGGTCGCATTGAGCTAATAATGTTCCAGAAGGAATTACCCGTAGCTACGACACGCATCGGTGCTGGCGCATCCCAAATATTATTAAGGAACAGCGCCACTGGCTGATACGCCAGGTGCTTACGGTCCTCGTGTACAATGTACTCGTAGGTTAAGTAGTCAAAGTATGTCTCATGCGGACGGTTATCGCTATCGAGAGTTGTGACAATCACATCTTTGTGGGCAATATTTTGCTTATCGAGCCATGTCTGCAAAAAACGTCCCGCAAACGTGATGTTACCGCCCTTACCCACTACTTCATTTGGCAAATCGCCTGGGTGCTTTACGATATGGAACGCCTTAAAGGTAGAACCAAACTTCTTTTTAAGCGCCTTCGCCGTTGCCTCAATATCCTTACCGCCACGCTCCTCGTACGCCAATACGACAATCAGATGCTTATTGTCGTACGTAGTTGCTGCAACTGATTGAATTGTTGGCTCAAGCACCTCGTACGACTCGTTGTAGGCCGCAATAATAACTGCGTTGTAGAGAGATGATGGGCGCGGGAAAACATATGGGTCGTCAGCAGCTGACACTAGGCGAAGATTCTCCTTGTGCGCTTCATACCCAAACTCGTCCGAACGGTCGGTCTTCAACGCCTCGTAGCTTTGAGTCGGCTGCTCAAGCTGCTCGAGTCGGGCCGCCCAGTCAACCTGCTGCGCTCGGTCGAGGCGCGTTCGCCCTTGAATAGTATGAATCGCGATACCAACCGCTTTTACAAGTACCGTAATAATCACAAACAGAAGATAAATGGCAGCCAGCAGCGGACTAAAAATTGAAAGTACTACTAGTAATATCAACATGCCATAGCTCAAGATAGCCGGTAGCATTTCAAAGAAGCGGTAGGTGCGCGTTCGCTTCCCCATTGGCAGCTCTAAGTCGATCATACTAGCGGAAGGCAACCCTTAGGACAGCCGCAGTCAGAACCCAGCCGATCAACAGCAGCAGCAAACTCAGCCAAATAAAGAACAGAGCCAGCTGTCGACGTTCAAGAACATAAAACTTAACGGCAATTGTCGTATTAATAATGGCAACAATCAGACCAAAGCCGATAAATGACAAGAGATAGTACCACTTTTCACGGTAGAAGTTAGTCTCTCCATAGGCTGTATAGTGGACCGCCACTTGCAGGTCGCTCGGCTGCAATGAGAGGGCAACAAAAATACAGTAGGCAATCGACGCCAACACCAAACCCGCAAGCAAAAGCAACACAGGCCGGTCGGCGATAATAAGTTTGATAGCGCGAGCAATAGTATCTTTCATAATAACTTGGTGCGGGTACAGAGAATCGAACTCTGCTCTCAACCTTGGGAAGGTTGCATATTAGCCACTATACGATACCCGCGTATCGATGTGGAGCCGCTGACCGGATTTGAACCGGTGACCTACGCTTTACGAAAGCGCCGCTCTACCAGCTGAGCTACAGCGGCAATCAGACGATCTCTGCTATTATACCACTCTGCTTGTCGAAATTAAAAGCCGCCCACCTGTTGCCATAGGGGTGAAAAACTGCTATTATACGAAGGTTCGCGAATTATGCGCTCGTAGTGAAGTTGGCCTATCACGCCTCCCTGTCACGGAGGAGATCGCCGGTTCGAATCCGGTCGGGCGCGCCATAGAAAAAGTCTCATCCTCGGATGGGGCTTTTTCTATGTCCCGAATCGGATACCGGACTGCTTCAGCGGTTCAGTGAAGCGCGGCGCAATTCTATGCGAGCTCGCTCGAAATAGAGTAAGCAAGCGAAAGAGCGAAACGAAGTGAAGCGATATCCGGTCAGTCTTATTGTAAGAATAAAAAAAGGACCCGCACCTGCGAGCCCTTTCCCTTTACTTCCCGTATCGCTCCTGGACAAACTCCCAGTTCACAACATTCCACCAGGCTTGCACGTAGTCATCACGTTTGTTTTTGTAGTCGAGATAATACGCATGCTCCCAAACATCAAGCCCAAGAAGCGGTGCATCCTTGCCCTGCATGAGCGGGTTATCTTGATTGGCCGTCGTAATAATCTCCAAATCAGGCTGCAGCCACGCCCAGCCGCTACCAAACACACCCAGTGACTTTGCATTAAACTCGTCAATAAAGGCCTGAAAGCTACCGTATCGCTCGGCAATCGCCCTAGCTAACTCTCCACTCGGCTCACCGCCACCCTCTGGCGACAACCACTGCCAAAAAAGGCTATGGTTATAGTGACCGCCGCCGTGATTACGCACAGCCGTTCGGACCTGCTCAGGCAGACTATCGAGGTCTGTTAATAAACTTTCCAATGGTCGCTCTTGGAGAGCTGGCGCCTGATCAAGCGCAGCGTTGAGCTTATCAACATATGCTTGATGATGCTTGCTGTGATGCAGCTCCATGATATCGGCACTTATATAAGGACCGAGCTGATCATATCCGTAAGTTAGTGTCGGTAATGTATGCATGATACCTCCTTTACTGAGTTTGAGTTTGAGATTGAGCTTCAAGAGCCGGGATACTGATATGCTCTTTTACCTTGCCTTGCGACTTCAAGCTTTCAAACTGCTCATTGAACATCGTTAGTGGAATGCGCAAATAAGCATAGCTTAGCTGCGTATCTGTTTTATCAAGCAACTTCACAAAGTAGTAGCCATCAACCTTCGTGGTCTTAATAACACCCGACACCTGCCCCTTCTGAAGCTTGGCCGCAGCTGCACTCAGGCCGCCATCGAGATTAGTAAATGGCACCAAGCCTGAGATCCGTGACTCAACCTTAGCCTTGCCTTCACCGCCGAGCTCAGCAGCAATCTTATCAAAGTCTGCATCAGGCGCCTTCACTAGCTCTGCTGCTTTATCAGCCTGCTCTTTGGCTTTTGTATCAATTGCATATGCAACCGCCAGCCGAGTCAGGTTGTTGCGGATAACCCGTCGGTTCTCTTCTGGCGACCAGCCAAGCACACTCATTGTCGATGCGTCATATGTTTCCTGAGAAATGCGACCGTTGCTGGTGTTGCGCGCTTCACTGATTTCATTGTCAATTTGGCTATCGGCAATTGAAATATTGAGCTCACCCGCAAGTTTGTGTGCGTATGCGTCGAGTTCGGCGCCACTCAGTGCCTTGCGTTTGTTATAGTCAACCTGTCGCTTGCCGTCTTTATCAGCAAGGTTAACACGCTCGTTTTGCTGCAAGTAATGCACCGAGCCGCGATAATACATAAGGTAGTCGCTGTACTCAACTGTGTGGCCATCAACCGTAGCAACCGGCAGGGGTAAGACGCGTGTCACCCTATAAAAAAATGTTCCCGTATTCTGCGCTACGTAAAGCTGCTGCCATGCCAGTACCACCAATAAAATTAACGCTGCGACCGTAATTATGATCGCATTAATCACCAGCTTGTGGCGAGCGTACTGCATTGGGTACTTGAACCGACGTCCGCCGGCTAGGATCTGCTCGCGGTGCTCCGCAACAGTTTCATTAGTAATACGCATCGGTGCTTGTTCTTGGACCGATTTTTTAGCGCGTCGCTTAAAGGCTAGCTTCTTCATAAACTCCTTGTGGGGTATCAGCAATGGCCTGAGAAACGGCATCCTGCAGCTGATTATAGACCCTATCTGGGTGCTCTACTTTGTGTATAACAAGATCACCGACAAACGTCTGAATGACAATCGTGCCAAACCCAAACATTTCACCGGTAAACCCAGGTATATTATAGCTTATGTTCTGTATCTTTGACAGGCGAAGCTCAACGACATCTTTGCCAAAAAACCCCTTCTGGGTAATCTGGCGGATACGCTGATCGCTCACAATATAGACCGTAAAATACCACATCATAAAGTGATACGAAAACAGTATCAAGCCGAGCAATAAGCCGCCGATTGGCAGTAAAAACAGTTCAAGATTTGACTGCCAAATGAGTGGCGGGATAGCCGAAATCATAAACGGCACCAATAAAAGATAAAAGCCTTTACGCATGGCGATAATATGTCGTCGGAAGATAAAGAGAAGCTGCTCTCCGTCGCGCTGCCCCTCAAATTCAGGATAGCTCTCATCGGTAGTTGGTTTCTGCATGTGCTTATTATACTACGGCCGATCCAAAAGCATACCCCAGTTAGTCGGGCGGTCGCGACGCTCCCTATTTCCACCGCCCTTGATCGCTTCACAAGCCGTACAGGTTTAGATACGTGCATGAAATCTACCAAAGAAACAGGAGGCTACTATCGCCTCCTGTTTCTTTGGTACCCCGGGCAGGAGTCGAACCTGCAACCTTTTCCTTAGGACGGAACTGCTCTATCCAATTGAGCTACCGAGGCATGCCTGTTATTGTATCACGAAAACAGCCCCCGAAGGGGCTGCTGTAATGTCCGCCTACTAGCGAGTAAACTTTTCATGAACGGCTGAGTAATCATACAGTTCAGCTTCTGAGAACCAGTGTGGAATTTCCTTTTCCGCATCAGCTAAATCACCTGAAGCGTGGATCAGGTTTGGAATACCCTTGTTGGTTTCGTCAGCATAGCCATAGCTCATGTGCGAGAAATCGCCACGAATTGTACCTGGTGCTGATGACTTTGGTTCAGTTGAGCCGACTAGCTTGCGAACGAGCTCAACCGCCTCAACACCCTCAAGTACCATGGCGATAACTGGTCCCTGATTCATAGTATCGAGTACGTTGTTAAAGGTAGCTTCGCCACGACGTGTAATAACCTGACCAATCTCTTCGTAGTGCTTGTAATAGTGATCGCGATCTGGCGCAAGCATCTTTGTCGCAATAATCTTCAAACCGACGCGCTCAAAGCGAGTCAGAATCTCACCGACAATACCACGCTGGACGGCGTCAGGCTTAAAAACAATAAGGGTTCGTTGGATATTTTTATCAGGCATAGGACTCCTTCTTAGAGTGCGTTAGTTTCCCTTTGAATCTATTGTACCAAAAGGAAGACAGCCAACACACCGGCAAGACCAACTCGATACCAACCGAAGACCGCAAGACTATGACGTGATAAATAGCGCATCAGAAAACCAATTGCGAGCAATCCCGACACAAACGCCACGACATTACCAACAATCAGCATTGGCATGTGTTCAATGAAATAACTACGGTCATCAGCACCAAGAAACACTTTCGCAGTGACGCCGAGCATGATTGGCACAGATGCTAAGAAGCTATATTCCGCAGCCGCAGCCGGCGACAGCCCCATAAACCGACCCATGATGATGGTCGAGCCAGAGCGCGACACACCCGGAATAAGCGCCACCATTTGCGCTAGGCCAACCGCTAGTGCTCGACCAGCCGGCAATTCTTCACCTGTCTCTTTCTTGGTAAGCTTGGGCAAACGCTCCAAGACGATCATCAATGTCCCGACAAGCGCCAGAGTAATGGTTACAACTACCAGACTTCCGAAGAATGAAGACTCACCAATAAAATCGGCCATCAAGTAGCCGACAACACCAGCAGGAATTGACGTCAACAAAATATTGCGCGCCAAGCGGTACTGTTTATTTACAATAATGTCACGGATAATTCGAACAATCTTTTTGCGGTAGAACACCAGCAACGCTAGCAGTGTGCCGATATTAATAAATTCTAAAAATAAGTGATCGGAGGCGCCGGAAAACAGTTGCTGCATAATCACCAAGTGACCAGAACTGCTAATCGGAATAAATTCAGTGAGGCCTTGCGTCAGGCCCAAAACAACGGATTCAAGAACATTCATGATCTTTATTATACCCATTCGCCTCTATCTAGGATATGCTTAAATTATGTATACATCAGAGCTCATCATGGACTACATCGAGCATCTTGAGGTTGAGGGCGGCCGCTCCGCTAAAACCGCCGAGAACTATCGCCGCTACTTAGAGCGATTCGTTGAGTTCACGGGCGATATTACTGTCGACAAAATTAGCCAAGAAGTTATTCGTAAATATCGCCTATGGCTCAATCGCCATCATAACGATCAAGGCGAGGAGCTCGCGCTCATCACCCAAAGTTACCATCTCATCGCCCTGCGCGGCTTCTTGAAGTACTTGTCACAGCGCGACATTCCGAGCCTGAGTCCGGAAAAGATCAGCCTGCCAAAGACAGCGCGCAAGCAAGTCACCTTTCTCCACTATGACGAAGTAACCCGCATGCTCGACAGTATCCCCCTCGACACCGAAACCGGTCTTCGCGACCGGGCTATTGTTGAACTACTTTTTTCCAGTGGCCTGCGTGTCTCAGAACTTGTAAACCTCAACCGCGACCACATCAACACCAAGCGTCGCGAGTTTATGGTCCGCGGTAAGGGCCAAAAGGACCGTCCGGTTTTTATTGGAAAGTCATCGGCCGAGCGCGTTGAGGCATACCTCGCTGCTCGTCTCGACAATCTACCGCCACTCTTCCTAAGTTATAGTCGCAATAATGTCAGCAATACTACAGGCGACTACCGCCGCCTTTCGGCACGTAGTATTCAGCGTATGATTAGTCAGTACGCCCGCCTCGCCGGTATCACTAAACACGTCAGCCCCCACACGATGCGCCATAGTTACGCTACCGATCTCCTCATGAATGGCGCCGATTTAAGAAGTGTTCAAAGCATGCTCGGCCACAGCAATATCAGTACCACCCAGGTTTATACTCACGTGACCGACGCACACCTTAAAGAGGTTTACGAAAAATTCCACAGTGACACTGAGTAATTATGGTGTGCAGCCCTGCGGCGCGTACTGATTTCGATCATCAGTAATAAAGAACTTCTTGCAAAGATTGCCAGCAATATCAACAGCCGCTTCTGGGTAGGTCATTTCGCCGCGTAGCTCCACACGCGCCTGAACTCGGCGGAATAAATTATTTGCACGACCAGTCGAATCAACCTCTGGCTGCGTGCCATTCATCTGCACTAGCGAACTATCGTTGTACAATTTTACACTATAGCTGGTTGCGTTATAGAGCGCACTTAGTCGTAGGTATGCTTCGCGATCTGATTTTGTGCCGTTAACAGGCTCCGGAAGGTTAATCGTCATACTACAGGCGTACTTGACCGTACTTGCAAAATTCTGTGCACAGCCTGTCGCAACTGGTGTAAGGCTACCCGAACGACGGCCATCACGCGCAAAATCGACTGATGATCCTGAAGGGACCAATAGATTTGTTGGGTACAAGAAAAGTGTATTCGCATTGCTCTTCCCGTCTGAGGTTGTGGTATCGAAATTACCCAAGTCAAAGCCGGTGCCCATCTGCATCAACTGAGCACGCAAAAGTGGTGGCGTCGTCTTTGGCCAGCGACTACCGAGTGGGGGTAGCTCGGCGGCTCCGCTATCAGGAAAAGTAAGATTCGTCACTCCCGTGCCAGCATCTTCACTTTCAAACCACTGCACCTCAATCCGATTAAACTCCCCCGTACCAACAAGAGGGATAATAGCGGACTCATGAAGCGCTAGCGTACTCCTGTAATCATTGGTCAGCTTGCTAATCTTGACGCAGGTGTAGGCCTGATCAAGTGCATCGTCTCCTTCGGCCGACTCGAGCATCGTCTCTGGCGCACCAGGGTCACCCCCCATGCCTGCATCGGCAATTGTCGTACACTCACCAGCCGCAATAGCATTTCGATACGTCTGACACATGGCATCAAGCGATACGCCACACGCCTTCTCCGCAAGCAGCAGACGCTTAGCATCTTCAACGCCAGCCTGCGCCGAATCATACGCACTCTGCGACAGGTCATTGGCTGTTGCCTGCTCCTGGTCCTTGGTCATAATTTGAATAAATCCAATCGTTACAATTGTCATTAATAGTGCAGCAAAAACTACCACAAATAATGAAACTGCACCCGACTGCTGAACTGATGAACGATGCCACATACTACCTTCTCCCCGTCTTGTTGCCTGCGCGAGCCAAAATATCAAACCTATTCACTGCACAATAATCAGATCCGCCGCTACTACCCGATGGTGGCTGACAAGTAAGCTCATCAAGGATTAGCTCATCTTGATCATTGGTACCTAGCGTCAAGCTGATAGCGTATAGCGCTTGGCCTGAAATAGGGTGCCGGTCTGTTTCGGTTACAATAAAGTCGTGCACCACCAGATCACGGTCTCCACTGTCGAGAAGTTCAGTTGCCAGTGATTGATCAACTTTTTTATTCAGGTCAGCACACAGTGTTGCGCCACTATCTGACACCTTCACAAGCCGGATTTGCTTCTCTGAATCATCGCTATACGTGTTCTGCACACCAGTCTCTGAAACTAGCGCGGCACCCTTATTCCACACATATGTGTAATCGCCAACACAGAGTCGGCCACCAAGATTATTTTGGTTAATAAAATGTGATGTCGTACTAAAGGGCTTATTGGCCGCAATTGTCCGTTGCAGCTCATCGGTTACCGCTCGGCCAGCCTGATTTACCTGACGCAGTGTCATTCCCTTATTGTAGATATGGCCAATTTGCATTGTGACCATCGCAATCGCAAGCAGCAAGAGCGCCACAAAGCTCATCGCAAGCATCAGTTCGATAATCGTAAAGCCCTGTGATTTAGACTGCCGGGTCATATAACCTCACAATTGTTCCTAGTGTTAATGGACGGTTAATCCCTGGACTATTCCAGCACGCGCGAATATGAAAATCGACATAAGGCGTCTTGCCGTCAGTCGGAACAACATGAACCGCCTCAACCCACATACCATACGACTTGTCGATGATGCTACTCGTTGGACTCTCGTACACCACCTGAGCAAATGGCGGTAAACTTTCATCAGCAGGTGGCTGCATTTCAACAATACCACTCACCACTCGCGCCGTACGCGCATTCATCACAAAGGGCTTCGTTGTCGAAGGGTCCAGTGCCGAGCACAGTGCGCCATCAATACGACCAAATTCCGAAGCTTTGCCTACGGCATAGTTATCCTTGATCGTCTGCCATTCACCTGCTGTACCTGTTGTGGGCGCCCCGCCTGGCTGGTAACTTGCCACATAGGCCGCATGAACATAACGTAGCGCCTCGGCCTGGGCTTGCATCTGCTGGCGAACAAGCGTAATTTCAAGCGATCGCTGCGCGGACGCAATACCCTGATTCATGATAGACAGACTTCCCACGGCCACCATCGCAAAGACCGCTACAGCAAACATAACTTCGATAATTGTGTCACCTTGCTGAGTTGAGCGAGTTAGGCGTCGCATAGCTTATCTCCCTCTGGCGCAACCTGAACAGCGCTTGCCGAGCTCGCAAACGGACTAACTCTCACGCCCAACACGCTGCCAGCAATCGTTAAACCGCTTGGCGCAACACAAAGCGGCACCGCCTCGCGGTTCACTCCAGCATTGATCATAACCTCAGGGTTAGCCGTAGCCGACATATTCACAAAGGTGAGAATTCCTCCACTGAGTGGAGACCGGACAATCAATATTCGCATTGGCTGCGCTACATCAGAGCCTTTTTTCACAATCGTAGCGCCCCACGCCATCGACTTCTCCTCACGTCCAAGCGGTGATTCTGCGATAGCATAGTTATCGGCAAGCTCCACGACGTCAGTCGCCGCCTCGTCGCTACCGCTCGCAGTACGGTATCCGACTACATCTGTTGCGATCATCTGCTGTCCGTCATCTTGAACTGTCAGTAAACGACCAAGTAGCAAACACTCACCCGTTCCGCGAGGTTTGCCTGCAGTTTGTTCAACCCCCGCCATGCTGTTACAGCTCCACGTTGCATCTCTGTCGTTCACGACATTATCCACCTTGCTATACTGATCTTGCACAAAAGACTGCAGGCTATTGACGCTATCCTTATAGCGCTGCTGATTGATTGCGCTACCCGTTCCCGCCAAGATTCCGACCGCCAGCAAGCCAGTCACTGCCAGGAACAGCATCGTCTCAATAATAGTAAAGCCAATAGCGCGCTGGTTCGTACCCATGTTGGGCTCATTATAGCATAAGCATCATAGCAAGCACACTAGGCTTCGGCCGTGCTACGGCATCATAAATGGCATAAAACTCAGCGTCGTATACCAGTCGATTACCGGCTGGCCGACAAAGAATGCCACAACCATGCCAAGGATCAAGAACGGCCCAAATGGTACGCGCGAGGTGCGCTCCAGGCGCTTAGAAACAAGCCCGGGAATAATCACAAGACACCCAATAAGATTAGCTGCAAACAGCGCTACAAACGCGAGTACCCAGTCGCCAAGCACAAGTGCTAGTACAAGACCGAGCTTCACATCACCAAATCCTACCCAACGACCACGCGATACCCACCAGAGCAGGAGGTACAGGCCGCTAAGGATCGCGACAGCACCAGCCACACTCCATACTGCCGTCAGATGATTTGGCGCTTGTGCTACCTGGATCAATGCCATGCCGCTCGCTAGGCCAATTAGCGGAAAAGTCACGACATCCGGCAGAAGGAACCATTTCTGGTCATAGGCAAACAAGATCAAGAGCCCGACACCGATAAGTAGCCAGAGGGCGAAGCGTAGCACTTCCCAACCCTGCAGAGCCTCTGGCCATACGAGATACGACACAACGAAGAAGCTGGCCATCGCCACTTCCATCAATGGCTCAAACCAGCCGATCGACTTGCGGCAGTAGCGACATTTCCCACGGAGACTCACCCAACTGACCAGCGGCAGCAGGTCGTACCAAGCGAGCTGATGACCACAATGCAAACAGCGCGAACGGTCTTTGCTCGTATACGTCCCTTCGTTGAGCGGCTTGAGCTGAAGAAACTCCTTCTCCTCAACATGCTCACCCTGTGCCTTGTCTTCAGCTAACTGGCGGGCGCGCAGGCGCCAGACGGTTGCACCCGCAAAGCTACCAAATAGTAGACCAAAAAGTCCAAGAATTATTGCAATAACAGCCTGTTCCATATCTTCCCTATGATACTCGACCATAAGCAAAAACAAAACCCCGGTTGTAGCCGGGGTTTTGTAAATGCCGAGAGGTCTAGTTGCTTACGCAGGCTACACCGCCACCTTCAAGCTTGTACTGGAAAGCGATCTTGCCAGAACCTTGGCCTGTCTTAAGAGACTCGCCTTCGCAAACTGCATTGCGTGTAAAGGAGATTTCACCTTCAGTAAAATCAGTCGCCGCGTCACCTTCTTTAAAGACATAGTCTGTTCCATTTGGATCAGCAAAGGTGTCACCACCGGCAGTCAGGTAGCTACTAATGAAGCCATCTGCGCCATTGTCTTCAAGCGTATCAGTGCTTGGTAGCTTGTTGCGATTATTAGTCTGGAAGTTCTGAATAGCCGTCTGAACACGACTGAGATCAGTACGACGCTGAGTATCACGCTGGTTGCGCTGGAGCGCTGGGAGCGCAATAAAGACCATCAAGAAGATAAGACCAGCAATTGCCAGCACCAACACGACTTCGATAATCGTAAAGCCCTTCTGGTTGTTTGTTTGCTTCGGTACGTTCATAAAATTTTCCACCTTTCTATGAACTATTAAAATGCGCTTAACGCTTACGCCTATAGTACGACAGCGCCCAGCGAATGTCTAGCGTTAGGTTTTATTTACCAGTCCGTAAATTGGCAGCAGAATTGCTCCCACCATACCACCAGCAACAATTGCCAAGACGACCATCAGAATCGGCTCAATCGCTGTCGAAATCGCTTTGATTTCTTCATCAAGCTCATCCTCATATACTTGGGCGGTCTTCCCCATCATGTCATCGATACGGCCAGACTGCTCACCGATCTTAATCATCTGTGGAACTAGTGGCAAAATATAATCCTCGGGCTGCAGCGAAGCTGAAAGTGGCTTACCACCTTTTACCTTTTCGGCTGCACGGTCAATACTTTTCGCGATAATTGTATTGTTCACAGCCGTACTCGTAATGTGCAGCATGTCGAGCATGGCAACACCCGTCGAGAGCAGTGTCTGGCCGGTGCGTGCAAAGCGAGCCATGTAGAGCTTGCGGAACATACCGCCAAACATAGGTACATTCAGCTTAAACGTATCCTTAAAGTGAATACCGGCATCGGTTTTGAGGTACTGCATAAAAAAGTAGATCGCGATACCAATGATGATTATCACCAGCCACCAGAACTGCGCCATAAAGTCAGCAGCCGAAACCATAATCTGAGTCAGGAATGGCAAGGTTTGTTTCATATCAAGGTAGAGCTTCTTCACCTGTGGCACCACCGTAAACAGCATGAAGGCCATCACACCGAAGATCACGACTAGCACGATAATCGGGTACGTCAACGCGCCCTTGATCTTGCTCATCGTTGCCGCGTCTTTTTCCTGCTGATTAGCGATGCGCTGCAGTGACTGATCAAGCGTACCGGAAACCTCACCAGCCGCGATCAAGGCAAGAAATACCTTGTCAAACACTTCAGGGTGCTGCCCAAATGACTCAGACAGCGATTTACCCCCTTCAACGGAGGTTACGATATCTTCGGCGACACTGCGAAGCTGTTTGTTCTGTGTCTGCTCTGTAATCGTGTGGAGACTCTGTGAAAGAGGTAGGCCAGCCCCAATCAAGGTTGCCAGCTGACGCGTGAAGACAATCTTATCCTTTGTCGTAATGCGCCCAGTCAAACGAGCAAGCAGATTGCCCTCACCGGTATCTTCCTTGATATCAAACGGCACGAAGCCCTGCGCCATCAAGAGCTTGGCGGCTGCCGTCTCACTATCGGCCTGCACAGTTGCCTTGACCATTTTGTTGGTCGAGGTATCCCGTGCCTGATAGTTAAACTTTTTCACCGATTAGCCCCTCATCAATCGTTCAAATTCAGTCAGGTCAACCGCAAAGTTACGCGCTTCATCGTAGGTGACGGTGCCACTCTGTACGAGCCCGACGAGCGTACGGTCCATTGTCTGCATACCCTGGTCGGCACCAGTCTGAATCACGGCGTCAAGCTGATGACTCTTACCCTCACGGATAATGTTCCGGACCGCTGGGTTCGCTACGAGCACCTCGGCAGCGACAACACGTCCGCCACCGATAGCCGGCACGAGACGTTGTGAACAAATCGCCATCAAGATATTACTCAGCTGAGCACGAATCTGCGGCTGTTGATGCGGCGGGAAAACGTCGATCATACGGTCAATCGATTGTGCGGCCGAGTTGGTGTGAAGGGTCGCGAACACCAAGTGTCCGGTCTCGGCAATAGTGATCGCCGCAGAGATTGTCTCAAGGTCGCGCATCTCACCAATGAGCACGACATCAGGGTCCTGACGAAGGCTAGAACGCAGCGCAGCTGAGAAGCTATAGGTGTCATAGTGAACTTCACGCTGCACAACAACTGACTTCTTTGACTTGTGAGTAAACTCGATTGGGTCTTCGATGGTAATAATGTGGTTAGCACGTTCGGTGTTAATCTTATCAACCAGAGCTGCCAGAGTCGTGGACTTACCTGATCCGGTTGGACCGGTCACGAGCACGAGACCTCGTGGGAAGTCAGCAAAACCCATCACTACTTGCGGCATACCAAGCTCAACGACAGATTTAATTTCATTTGGAATCAAACGCAGGGCTGCGGCGAGATTGCCGCGCTCATGGAAAGCATTCACACGGAAGCGACCAAGCGTACCGAAGGCGAAGCTAAAGTCGAATTCCTTATCTTTTAAGAGAATTTGCTGCTGATCTTGGTCGAGGATAGCGAAAACAAGCGCCTCGACTTGAGACTCATCTAGTGGGTTGTAGCCAGCAATTGGCGTTAGACTACCGTCGATACGCAGCATCGGCGGCAAGCCAACCTGCAAGTGAAGGTCAGATGCACGCTTCTTTACCACCTCTTCGAGGAGGACTTCGATTCGTAGTTCTGGTTGATTGTTCATGTTGGTTCCACCCTTCTTATGCTGTATCTGCTGCCACGCGGTTTACTTCTTCAATTGTCGTGATTCCCTGGAGCGCCTTGAGGTACCCATCTTGACGCATCGTGATCATTCCCTGCTCGACTGCCTTGCGCTGGATCTCAGCGCTGGTTGAGCGTGCGACGATCAGATTCTGGATCTCCTCGGTCACGTCCATGACCTCGTAAAGGCCGGCACGTCCGGCGTAACCATGGGGTGTCTGAGGGGTGTCACGACCCTTGACTAGAGTATAAGCGGTTTGACCAGCTAGTGGCAAGTCTTTATAACCAAGGTCTTCAGCTACCCGAGCAACATCTGCCTGGGTCTTCGGCAAGAGGTGTCCAACAGTTGCCAGAATGTTTTGCGTTTCGATTGGTGTCGATTGATACGTATCGCGCTTTGGTGAAACACGACGCACGAGGCGCTGACCAATAATTGTCTTGACCGTACTAGCAATCAGGAATGGTTCAATATCCATATCGAGAAGGCGCGGCAAAACACCGGCCGCACTATTGGTGTGAAGCGTACTGAATACAAGGTGTCCCGTCAGGGCCGCCTGTACGGCTAGGTTGGCTGTTTCGCCGTCACGCACCTCTCCAACCATCACCACATCAGGGTCTTGACGCAAAATCGAACGGAGCCCACTGGCGAATGTAAGGCCCACTTCACTATTCACCTGGATCTGATTAACACCATCCATTTTGTACTCTACCGGGTCCTCAAGAGTAACAATATTGACGGTATCGTCTTTGATCTCTTTAATCAATGCATAAAGACTAGTCGACTTACCTGACCCGGTTGGACCAGAGGTCAAAATCATACCATTTGGATTACGAATACCCTTACGGATAGTGCGAAGTGCGCGACCGGTGTAGCCCATTTCCTCAATATCAAAGCTATTACCTGACTTATCGAGCAAACGAATCACCACCTGCTCACCCCAGACGACCGGGCTAATCGCGATACGAAGGTCAACCTCCTTAGCCGCCACACTCACCGTAAACTGACCATCCTGCGGAATGCGGTGTTCGTCAATCTTAAGGTTTGAAAGAATCTTAATGCGACTCACGAGAGCCGGCTCAATTGACTTTGGCAGCTGCATAATTTCACGCAGCACACCGTCGACACGACAGCGGATTTTAAGTGTCTTCTCGAGCGGTTCGATGTGCACGTCACTGGCGCGCGATTTTACGGCGTACTCAAGAATTGTACTGAGCGCGCGGCTGATTGGCGAATCTTGGACGATCGTCTTAATGTCCTTTTCGCTCGACTGTCGAGCCTCTTGCTGTGACGCTTCAGCGGCAGCATCAACACTAGAAAGGTCGGTGCGGTACTGGTCCAGTACATGGCGAACCCCCGCCTCTGAGGCCATGAACACCTTAAGCGGACGCTGAATACGATTGGCCAAGTAGTCAACCGCTTGAACGTTATTGGCGTCGATCATCGCAACGGCTAGACGGTTCTGAATTTCGGCCAAAGGCACAGCCATAAAGCGTTCTGCAATATCCTCTGGCAGGAGTGATAGTACGTTCTGGTCAATCAAGCTGTTCGTGAGGTTGACGTATGGCACACCCGATACCTGAGCAATAGCGTGAGTCAAAAGCTCGTCATCAACCAGATGCTTTTCCGCGAGCACGGCAAGCAGTGGTCGACTTGAGCTAGCGGCGTCACTCTGAGCAATCGCCAGGTCATCGCGCGTCACTAACCCCTCTTCAGCAAGAAGAGTTAACAGTTTTTCCTGGATATCGTCGGTAAGCAGCGCCATATGGTAGACCCTTTACTGCCCGCGCAGCGGAGAGGTATCCGAAGAGCCGCCAATAGTTACTTCAACGGTTGGATTGATGGCATCTTTATTAAAGACCGATGGACTAGGGTCGGCAAGATCTGCAGAAATGACCTCTGTCGTTTTTACCTTAACCGATTGACTAGACACGTCACCAATAACACTCTTGGCAACAAAATATGATACCAATACAGAGATAGAGATAATGAGGATGATCATGGCGATATCTGATTTTTTCATAATAGTATGACCTTAGTCTTATCCTTTTGGTTTAATAGTCTTTTCTTTTAGTTCTACGGTTTTCGCAGGCTCATAGTAAGCTCGACCCTCAACGGTCATTACCACACGACTACCCTGGCCTTCGATCGTCAGTGCTGATACATCGATCGCTCGAATTGAACGCTCGAGTCGCTGTAAAAGCTCCTTAAGCGCGTTTACATCATTCGCATTTGCACTGACCGCAAAGCTGAAGTTAATCTGGTTCGGTTCGTCACTGTCTGAAGCATCCTGAACGCCCGCATCTTCACCCGCTTCCACACCCGCAACTGGATCAACACGAAAAGCTTCGTCCCGAATCCTGGTATCTTCACGAATTATCTTCAACAAGGAAGCGCCTAGAGCCGACGAGTTCGCCTCAGCAGGAAGAGCGTCAAGCACAACCTGGATCGGCTGAGCTTCGCCCGACGTTGCCACGCTTCGTAGCGCGTCATTAGTGTTCATTAAACGGACTTCATCTTTAAGCTTATCGATAGCCTTAAGGTTCTTCTGAAGAGTGCTGGCCGTCTTACCCTTCTCGGCAAGGACACGCTCATTAAATAGAGCCTTCTGTCCCAAGAAGAGGATCGCAACAGCTGCGATACCCACTACTACCGACGCAAGCGCCACCCAAATAAACATAGTGCGGTTCGCATTGGCAATCTGCTGTCGCTTACGAACTACCGTCGTTGGCTGCTGATCATTCATTAGTTGGCCTCCTCGATATCGCTAGCTTTGGTAGTAAACAGACTTTGCGGCACGCCGAGATAGGAGTCGGTAGCGTTTGTCTTGGCTGGGGTCTGAATAGTAACTCCGGTTACTGTGTGCGAGAAGAGTTCTTTCGGATAGGTAAAGCTCAAACTAAAGCGCAGTACCTTTGCCCCAGTTGCGTCTTCGCCGTAGCTACGCTCAGCATCAGAAATATCAACCGCTAGCGGCGCCGTTCGCTCTTCACCATCCTCGGTGTACTTTACCGTGGTTGCCGCTAGAGTCTTTTTGAAAATTTCAAGCGCCGTCCATGCTTGTGCAGCCTGAGCCTGAAGAGTAATCGTATCCTCCTCGGCGTCTATGGTGAGGTTTGTCACACGAATATCATTTGGCGCGGGCGGATTGATTGCTTGCAGCATATCAAAAACGCGAGAATCCACCTTCTTGTCATCATGCATCTCTTGAAGCTTGCTCAGCTGATTTTGAATCGTCAATGTATTGTTAACATCCTCAATCTTTGCCAACTCTTCGCTTCGGTCTTTGATGGCCTGATCACTCGCTAGACTACGGACCGTCTGGACGCCGAAGACCCACATAGCAAGAAGCACGACTGTACCAACAGCAATGACACTCACTGTGATCGCAAGCGAAATAACCCCAGTTCGAGCGCGCTGCGCACGTAGTAGCTCCTGCTTGACGTCAGGGACAAGATTAATTTCGATCATACCTTATCGCTCCGCTGACCAAGTCCTACGGCAACTGAAAACTCATTTGCAATTGTTGCCAGCTGCTGCTGATCACCTTGCGCAACACGCACCTTCTGCCAAGGGTTTGCCTGGACCGACGGAATGCTTGTCTTTGCGGTCAGGTACTCACCAAATTTTGGCACTGCACTGGCGTAGCCAGAGAGCAGCATGCCGCCGATTGGCGTACTGACGTAGCGTGTTTGGAAGAACTTGACTGATTTTGTCAGTTCGGCTGCAAAACCTTCAAGGACATTTTCTACAGCGTGGAACACCTGTCCTTCAAGACGGTCTGGCGCAAGGCCAAACTTCAGAATAAACTGACGCGCTTGATCTTCCTGGACGTTAAGATTTTGTACAGCCGCCTTCACGAGTGAATAGAGACCCGTAGGAATTGTACGTACGAGACGCGGTGCATCATTATACGTAATCACCAGATTAGTAGACAACTCACCGACATCAATGATCAAGCGGGCATCCTGGACGCCACTTGGCAGTAGTGAGCGGACCATAGCAATTGGGTCCGGCTCAGCCGCAATGACGTTAAGACCAAGACTTTCGATAAACTCAAGACGCTCTTCAGCGTAGCTGTTAGCAGTGCTCGTCAGGAGTACCTCCTGCTGCTTTGGATCATGGAGTGACTGGCCAAGTAGCGCCCAGTCAACTTTTGCCTCATCAATTGCCATCGGAATATACTGATCAATCTGGTACTTGATCGTACTTTTTAGTTCAGCTTCCGGCATAGTCGGCACATCAATCACTGTTGTGAAAGTTTTTTGCGCTGGCAAGCCAATCGCCACATTCTTAGTTTTAATACCACTCTGCCCTACAGCAGTCATAATAATCTCACCCAGACGACGCTCTGACTCTTTTGAGTTAGCGCTTGTCGTCTTGAGATCTACAGGTGCGTACCCGTAATGCACCAAATTCCAACTATCGTTGCCAGCTTGTGCTAGCTGTACAACGCGCACCGCATTGGTGCCAATATCTAGTGCAAAAAAGTCGCCCACGCCTTTGAGTAATGCCATATTGTCCCTCATTATACATAAGCGTTATGATGACTGGCAAGCTTTTTCCGGTGTATTTTTAATTAGAAGCGTGGAGGAAGCTCAACTGAGTACACCGTCTGCGCTTTACCGCCGCTCGATGCCACGAGCTGCGCCCACAAATAAGTGTCTGGTCGAAGGTTGAATATTTCTGCTGGAGCACCCGACTCTGCACCAACTCCTGAACCGGCCGTACGGTATAGAAGCAGCTTATCCGCCACAACCGGGCCATTAACCGTCAGGGTCTCGTCACACACGTCACCCGCAAGCCCAACCTGTCCATCACCTGGATCAATTGATTCGTCGCTACACGTATTGACCGTATTGCCTGCTATAAGCCACGCATCGACGTTGGTAACACCGGCTTGAATATCAATTGCCGGCGCGATAATGACAAGCTGCGGAATATCCTGTACGGCCGCCAGGCCATTACCTTGGTAAGTGATACTGCCTTTAATTGTCACCTTCTGAGTAGCAATAATAACTACCGAGCGCCCTTTGCTGAGCGACTGCCCATCAAGCTCAATAGTGCCACCTGTTCGGACCGTAATTGCGCCACCGGTAGCAAACGAGTTGGCGTCAAGAGATTGCCCTTCACCATACGGCTGCTTATTCTGAAGAGTGTCAAAGTATGCAGAGATATTCGGCAGTGGTCGGAAGTTATCTGCCGTTTCGGCATAATAACCAAATGGTGGTGTGCGTCCCGTATCGGTATTGGCAAATGTTAGATCACTCCAAGTGCTTTGGTTGCCACTATCCGTATCAACAAGGCCAGACCCCGAAGCAAACAGACTATTCGCACCGACAGATAGCGCTCCGTACTCTACCCAGCTACCAAAGACCTTTCCTTCCTTGGTCGTTGTACTGGTTTGGATAGTACCGCGTACCGCAGCGTCTCCACCCCAAATCTGCACCTTTGGCTTCTTGCCGACCACCATACAGTCAGGCGCACCATTCCACCAGTTGTTAGCCCCCTTGTTTGATCCTCGGCTACCGGCAAATTTATTAACCGACAGACCATAGCATACCTGACTACCAAGTTCTAAATCCTCAACCGTATAGTCGACTGTCGGTAAATTAGTTGTTGCCGGACTAACGCCAAATATACCCGACCCTTGAGCTTGCGGCGCACCACAGCCTGTCCAAACGGGCGGACAAGCACTTCCCGACTCACCTGCAGATGGAATCGACGCACCTGGCGCTAAGACAAACTTAAACAGTCGCCACTCGGTATCGTCCAAACTCTTCGTTGGGCCACTATTACTGATTGATGACGTGACTTGTATCGGCGTACCAGATTCAGCAGCCTCCACATTAACATCTACTGTCGGCGTCAGTGTAAAGTTGTACGGAACAGTTGTACAGGCGCCGCCTGGCACACCTGTCCACTGACTTGAATTGCGACCTGCGCCGTCATCATACTTCCAAGGCCACCAGCTAATTGACTCGCAGAGCGTATTACCAACATCATTCTGCTGTACATCGTATACAGAATATTCAGGCCAAGAACGCTGATATCCCACTTCCCAGGTTTGGTCAGCTCCAAGCGGAAAAGCACCCTGGGGATCAATATTGCCCGTCCAGCCATTTGTAAAACCTGACTTACCAATAGCAAAGCTGATCGAGCCAGCCGAGCCAGGACCGGTATTGTACACTCCGTGACGCCAATACAGTCGGTCACCCGGCTGCGTAGGCTTCTCTGAGCCCGGAGGATTCGCTGGCCAATTAGTAACATTCGGTTGACTGTTCACCCCAATACGTGACCAACCACTAGTTTGCCACGGATAGATAACATTCAAGTTTAATACTGAACATGCCGATGGTGTCCGCTTAGGCTTGAAGCCTATGGCATCAGTCCAGGTTTCCAGTGTCATACATATCGTATGGCTACCAGAATCCCACCCATTGACGTTAAGGATTTTATGTTCGAAGCTATACCAACTCCCTCCAGGATAGTTATTCTGATAGTTGAATGCCCCTATAATCCCACCTCGATCAGAGGTGTAGGTTGATCCAGCAGCAACACCCGAAGGATACGCGCTACATGGGCGCGTGTAGATATTGACTCGGACTGTTGCTGTAGTATTAGGGGATGTAACAGTAATAGTAGTATCATCTTCTGATCCAGGGGCACTCAGCCAAACGTAATCCGCTAAACCCTTCGCATTAGCCGCACAGAAGTCATTAGCAAACTGCATCGCCCCATCCCTGTTTGGTGGATACGTTTTTTCCTGGGCGTCAGCAACATTAGTTACCACAATAGAGCTAATTATTGCCGTCACTATAATGATGGCTGCAAAATGTCGAGATTTCTGCCAAACACTAGCTAGCATACCTACTCCTCACATCCCGATACTGCTTTGCAGCATCAAGCTGCGACTCGTACATTGCTCGTATAGCATCTTTATCCGCCACATTGCCCGCGCTATCAAGCGTCGCAATCGCCTTCTCTAACGCCGTAACCTGCTGCTCTGGCTCACCTCGAGCGATATACACCAATGCAAGCTGCCCATACGTGTCGTGCGATTCCCGTACTTCAACCATTTTTTTTGCAGCATCTAAAGCAGCATCGGTCTTTTGTAGTGATAGTGCCAAATTGACATTTTGAACATACAGATCAACCTTCTTTTGGATATCTGTCTCACGATTTACTTGCTCAACAAATAAGCTCTGAGCGTCGGCAGTTTTATCTGTCTTCATAAGTTCTACATATCGAGCAGCAATATCCCCATTCCCGGCGATATTGTAGCCCGCTGCCTCTTTCTTGGCATCTTCGCTGATTGGCGCTTGCTTAGCCTGGTTTTGCTGATACCAAATATAACCGCCGTAGCCGCCCCCTAGTATAAGTACACTAATGCCAGTGATCATGAACCATTTTTTTGCATGACCGCTCAAGTGTTTTGTCATAGCACAAGCATAATACACCGACGTGCCGCTGACAACCTTTTATCACCACTCACCTAGCCTAATATTTAGACCGCGTGACTACTGACAAAAAGTAAAAGTGCCGGCTGGCGTGAGAGGGTGGTGTACCAGGCTTGGTACCCACTGAACTCTCACGCCAACCGGCGTAAAACCCTTTTACTCAGACAACCGCCAACTACTCGGCGGCGGCCCGCTTACGCTGAAGCGAGACGCCCAGTGCCAAAAGCAGAGCGATAGCCGAACCGACCGACAGCACCAGAGGCGTGTAGTCCTCACCTCCGGCGGAGGTGTTGGCGCGCACGTAGACGACATCATCCTCCTGGGTCACAGGAGAATCGGTGTCGACCGGCTCCTGATCCTGGGGTGCAGGGTTCGGAGTCTGGTCCTGCGGGGCGGGGTTACCGACCGGTGCGGGCGAAGGCTCGGGATCCTGTCCCGGCGCCGGATCCTGCGGAGCAGGATTGTCCCCGGGGCCCGGGTTCGGATTCGGCTCGGTGCCGGGATCCGTGGTCACGACCTTGCAGTCGTTGTTCAGGATTGCCTGATCTCCCTTTGCAGGAATGGTGATGGTCTCACCATTCTTACGGAAGCTGATCTCTCCATGGATGTCACCTTCGTGATCGCCATGACCTGCCCGGAAGGCGTTGCCGCTGACCGTGATCTTCTCGTAGGGGTCGCTTTCGCGTCCCGTTGCATGGCAGACCACGAACTTCTCGACGTCAGAATCGTCTGCCGGCGGAAGCGTTGCCTCGCTGAAGCACTGCTTCGACTCGTATGTCGCGCCCAGCTTGGAGCTGAAGCCCTCCAGTACGGTGTACGTGACTGTCAAGCAGCCCTTGCCGTCCAGCAGCCCCGCCACGTTGTACGTGCCCGGAACATAGGACAGCCCGTTGATAACGGGGTTGCTGTAGCCCGTGCCGGCTCCGAGAGTGATCGTGTCATTCGCGGTGCCATCCTGGTCGTTTTTGGTGACCTGTGGCGGAATTGCCTGCTGGTTGGGTACGGAGGCGTAGATCCACTCGGTGTTGCCGGTGAGCTCCACGTCCGCTTTGGCCGGCTTGGCGTAAGCCAGGAGTGCACCATCGGTAGGGATTGAGGCGGTAGCCCCGTACGGCGTACCAGCGGCGTCGACGTAGTAGTAGTCGTCCGTCGCCGTGAAGTACACCGTGTTGCCCTGCTGAATAGGTGCTGCCGGCGCCACCAGACGCTTGGTCTGGTTTGTGTAGGCTACCGCGATCTCCGTAGGTCCAACGAAGGCCTGAATTGTGGCGCCATAAGGCACATTGTACGGGCCGAACGTTCCCGTCCAATCCTTCAATTCGTCATTGGGGATGTCGGGGGTGATGTCGGTTCCCGGCAGCAATGTCTCCGTGTAGACGGTCTGACCGGAACCGAGCTCTGCCGGCATGGTCACGACGATGTTAACGGGCACCTCGAAGGAGGCGCCGTTAGAAGCCTCCAAAGTCACCTGGTCGGGAGACTGTGCGACAAGCTTGCCGCCACAGCAAAACGACAGGGCGGCGAAGGCTGGCAAGGCGGGCGACACGACGGCAGTAAAGCCGAGAGCCACCAGGAGAGCCGTGAAAAACGCGGCTACCTTCGTAAAACGACGCTTCTTCTTCGGAGCTCCGACGGAGCTCGCAGTGGCGAATGACTTTTCCAAGTCACCCACCTCCTTTCGGGTAGGTAAAGCAGTTGCTGAGTAAATAGATTTTTAAATGTAGGGATTACTTCGATTCATCCCAAGCTAAACGTAGCTCTTTGTGGTCACGGAGTAAACTCACGTAGGGTACCCACAATGGTGACAATCATACCATTCTTTAGCCATTTTGTAAATACCCTAGTACCCTTTTTGTCCCACCTCTGTTACAATAGAGTCACTATGAGTTTATCTATCGGCATCGTCGGCCTTCCAAACGTCGGCAAATCAACCCTATTTAACGCCCTCACGA
>CAMPGV010000003.1 GCA_946885745.1 uncultured Candidatus Saccharibacteria bacterium
GAATATTTCCTGAATACGTCCGTGGCGTCGATAGCGGCATACCAAGCATCAACACGCGTACAATTGTCCTCTGGGACGAGACACGCCAACGCAAAAATCAGATCGAACAGCCACCTCAAGAGGTTCAGGCGTGGACCGTAGCAGCGATCCTGGCTATTAAGAAGCGTTTGGCTCGACGCGGCATCTTCCCGGATCAAATCCAGAAGCCTTCGGAAGTCGTTTCACTGAGTCGCTAACTACTTTTCGTCTTCAGCCAGCAACGCCGCCAAAACACCATTCGTCCAGCCAAACCCATCTTGGAGTGGGTATTCGCCACCACCGCCAACACGACTCGTGTTCATTACGTCGTACTTTTCGATCATTTTGTGCTTTTCTTTGAACACATGGAGGTTTGTTTCAACCCAACGTTTTTTAATTTCATTAGCAAGCCGATGGTGGCCGTAATTACGAAGGCCCTCGATTGTCACCCAGTGAAGTGGCGCCCAGCCATTTGGCGCATCCCATTGCTGACCGTTGTCGATCAATGTTGAAATGAGACCGCCATCTTTAAGGAAATCTTCTTCGATACGCTTTGCTACTAGCGCCGCCTGCTTGCTGGTTGCGATGCGGGCATAGAGTGGGAATACACCAGCCAGCGACAGACGGCCAGTTGACTCACCGGTATGGAAATTGTAGTCAACGAAGAACCCGGCCTTAGCGTCCCAGTTATACTCGTGCATAGTCTTTGCACGGCGCTCAGCGGCGGCCTGGAATCGACGCGCCAGCAGAGGCTGTAACATCAGACGGTAGGCCTCTGCAATTGTTGTCTCTAGCTGGTAGAGCAGGCTATTGAGGTCGACAGGGACTATGTCGGCCGTATGGATCGTCGCGAGGTCCTGCGGATCGTGGAACCAGCGTGAACTAAAGTCCCAGCCAGACTCAGCGCCGGCACGTAAGTGTAGATATAGGCGCGCTGCCTCACGGGCTGGCGCACTTCCTGCTGTTTCAACATCTTCACGCAGTGACTCGGGACGCGGAGTTGTCTTGTTGTCATAGTAACGGTTGAGCAGCGTACCATTCGGCATCTCAACAACACGGCGAAAGGCACGATGCTCGGTCTCGGCAAGGCGCTTCCGACCCTTCATCCAGAAACGGTACTCCATGAGCATGTACGGAAGATACTCGATCAGCACGTGACGGCCTTTGTGTCGCGCAAGTAGTCGCACCATATGCGAAAAGAACGGAGGCTGTGAACGACTCAAGAAATATGTCCGGTTTGCCGTTGGAATAAAACCATACTTACGGATCATGTATGAGTAATTCTTCATCATGCCCTCGATCATATCCCAGCGTTTATCAACCGCAAGGCCAAGCATAATGAAATAGCTGTCCCAGTAAAACTGTTCTGAGAAACGGCCACCCGGCACAATATAACGGTGTGGCAATGCCAGCAAAGAACCACGGTCACGACGATTCTTACGCTCCAAAACATGCCATAGCTTAGCGATGTGCTCACGAGCAGTCATAGACGCATCGGTCTGGTACGATTCGCCGCCCCCGCCACTGAACTCGTAGAAATGACGGCTAACAAACTCGCGTAGGTCAAAATTTGGATCCTGCTTTTCAAGCAAGTACTCTTGCTGAATCGCCTTCATGCGGCGGCGCGGCACGAGGTCAGGAAACGTTTTACCGTCATCGTAAACCTTGAGATGCTGCACTTCATCAAATAACTCACCCAATGCCTCGTCAGGACTCTTAGCGGTCACTCGAAGATTACCCGTCGTTTTAACAAACGTCGTCTTTAATGTATCCTCGCCTGGAATTGGTATGTTAATTTTTTTCATAATTACTAATTAGTATAAGCAGCTTACCTCTAGTATTCAACACTATTTTGCTATAAAAAATATACCCCTAGCTCCTATGAGAGTTAGGGGTATATTTGTCTTTGAATTGACTAGTTCTTGGAAGCGCGCTTGCGATCGTTTGGATCAAGGAAACGCTTGCGAAGACGAAGTGACTTTGGCGTAACTTCGAGAAGCTCATCGTCTTCAATGAAGTCAATCGACTGCTCAAGACTTAGATCAGTGTACGGCGTCAACTGGACAGTACCGTCACTCGATGAGCTACGCATGTTCGTAAGCTGCTTAGCACGACAAACGTTAAGCTCGAGATCATCGTGACGTTGGTAAAGACCGACGATCATACCCTGATAGACAGTCGTGCCAGGACCAACGATCAGTTCGCCACGTGCTTCTGCAGTCTGCAGGGCATACGGAGTCGTCACACCAGCTTCAGTTGCGATTAGAGCACCGTTACGAGTCTTTTGGAGCTTAGGGCCAATTGGTTCGTAGCCGTGCGGGAGAGTGTTCATGATAACTGTACCCTTGGTTGCAGTAAGCAGTATATTGCGAAGACCGATCAATGCACGGGTTGGCAGGATGTAGGTTGTGCGAGTTGTACCACTACTGGTCTGCTCTTGCTTGACCATAGCTGCACGACGAGTACCAAGCTCTTGACTAACAGTACCGAGGAATTCGGCTGACACTTCGATAAGTAGTTCCTCAACAGGCTCTTTCGTGACACCATCTTCAACAATCGTCACCACCTGAGGGCGGCCGACTTCAAACTCAAAACCTTCACGGCGGAGTGTTTCAATCAAGACGGACAGATGAAGCTCACCACGGCCAGAAACCGTGAAGCCAATACCGTCTTCTTCGACACGCAGAGAAACGTTAGTTTCAAGCTCCTTCTTGAGGCGGTCACCGATTTGGCGGCTCGTATTGAACTCGCCTTCTTTACCCTTGAGCGGGCTGGTGTTTGGGCCAAGGTACATGCTTAGGGTTGGTGCTTCAATGTCAATCACAGGAAGTGCTTCTGGGTTTTCCTTGTCAGCGATGGTTTCACCAATATGAGCATCAGCGATACCCGTTAGCGCAACGATGTCGCCAGCAATAGCACCATCGACTTCTTCGCGGTTGAGTCCTCGGTACCCAAAGACCTTATCGATCTTGCCGTTGATTTGCGTGCCGTCACGCTTAATCAGTGTGATTGGCTGGTTCTTAGAAACCTTACCGCGCGTCACACGGCCAATGGCGTACTTACCAAGGAATGAGTCGTACTGCAGCGAAGTCACGAGAAGCTGCAGAGTACCTTCCGTGTCAACAGTTGGTGCAGGAATATCGTTAATAATCGCCTCAAAGATAGGTGTTAGGTCGGCGTGCTCACCTGGGTTATCAGGAAGTGTTGTCCATGCCTTACCGTCACGACCGATCGCATAGTAAACTGGATAGTGCAGCTGACTATCATCGATAGCAAGTTCAAGGAAAAGATCTGAGACTTCATCAATCACTTCGTCAATACGACGTGATGGCTTATCGATCTTGTTGATGATTACGACAGGCTTAAGGCCAAGTTCAAGCGCCTTTGAAAGCACAAACTTCGTCTGTGGCATCGGCCCTTCTTGAGCGTCTACCACCAAGAGAACGCCGTCGGCCATGTTGAGTGTGCGCTCAACTTCACCGGAGAAGTCAGCGTGACCCGGAGTGTCAATGATATTGATTTTGTAGTCACCGTGATAGATAGAAGTCTGCTTAGCGGTAATGGTAATACCACGCTCGTGCTCCTGGTCGCCACTGTCCATAATGAGCTCCTGGCTCATTTCAGCTTGGTTGTCACGGAAGGTGTTTGACTGCTTTAGCAGCCCATCAACCATCGTCGTCTTTCCGTGGTCGACGTGCGCAATGATGGCGATGTTGCGGATAAATTTAGGGTCTTTCATAAAAATACGCCCATTTCTGATGGGCTCCTCTATCCGTTATACTAGCAAATTTAGTCTGTTTTTTCAAGCCATGAGGGCGTATTAACACTCGTATGGCGGTAGCGCTGCGTATTCACTATAGGCGGCCGTGCCGTTGCCGTTAAATGTATAGATACGATCAGTCGCACAAGCACCGGTTTCGTTTTGATTCTCATCGATCATGTAAGGGTTGCCTCGATAATCTCCCGCTTTTAGTGACTCAAGATTTGCACCAGACGCGGCAGCAATACGATCGATATTTTCATAGTAGCGCACCCAGCAAGCATGTGTTTTTGGAAGGTCCTTTGGTTCTACGTTTCCTGTGTTACCGCTACTGGCAGCACAAGCGCCGACAGACCATGTATTAACAGTGATGTAGCGCAGCGATACCCCTGCATTGATACGCGCTAATCGCATCGCCTTCATGTATGAGGTAAGATCAGAATCCCGCCGCGCGTTATTTGCCCGCTGCTGGATACCGTTATAGGCAACAACCGTGATGGCCGCCAGAATTGCAATGACGACAATGACAATAAGAAGTTCAACAATCGTAAAGCCGCGATTTGAAGTTTTTGCCCACATATTGGTTACGATTATAGAGGAGCTCGGCCAAAAAATAAACCGCCCAGCCAAAGCCGGGCAGCTAGATAATCTCCTGGTGGAGTATAGCGGATTCGAACCGCTCGCCTCTTCCATGCCATGGAAGCGCTCTACCAAATGAGCTAATACCCCGTACAACTGGCTATTGTAGCAGAGATTTACAACCCCGAACAAGTCGGAGTCAGAAAGACATGATGACAGAGTTATCTAGACTATACTCCCTAACGTCCCATATCTCCCTAGTATCGATTTCGTCAGTAATTATCAACATATCGACGAAAACTGCCTCACGTACCATCAAAAATCCGCCTCTTTTTACGGAAGCGGAATTGAGAGCTGCTACGCGCCCACCCGGGGCACGGTTTGGTGTTTATCGGTCACTGTTTGTTTTAACGCCTAAGGCACCCCTTTGGCGTACCAGCTTAACGCCCATTATCACGCTTATGCAATGTATTTGCAAGTGCTTTGTGAGCTGCCTGGTAGCATTTATAGGGAAAGTATGCTTAAATTAACAATGTTCAGAAGCATACGCGAAATGCTGGAGCGGTCGCTTCCCTCTTACGGGAAACTCCTCTTTACAACAACGTTCGCCGAAGCGGTCGATCTGACGATTGCATTCATAAGTAAAGAGAGTACCCAATTATGGCACAGCAAAATCTATTTATCGGTAGCCTTGCATACGCAACTACTGATGACAGCCTCAAGGCTCATTTTGAGCAAATCGGTCCTGTAGCTAGCGCACGTGTTGTCACTGATCGTGACACCGGTCGTAGCAAGGGTTTTGGTTTCGTCGAGTTTGAAAACGACAGCGACAACCAAAAAGCCGTTGACCTACTTGATGGTAAAGAACTCGATGGTCGCACTATCGCAGTTAGCCTGGCTCGTCCTCGCGAAGAGCGTCCACGACGCGAATTCAACAGCAACGACCGTGGCGGCAACCGCGGCGGCGACAGTTCATTCCGTCAGCGCAGCTGGTAATTACCGGCGCCAACAAAATACACCCCAATTATATGGGGTGTATTTTTTATAGGCAGAAACCTGATTATACGCAGGCCTGCAGGCTCCACCACGTTAAACCCTGATTATTCATCCCTCGATGGCAATCGGTTCGTGTCTCGTAGTCAATACGAATGCCATACGCACCGCCGCCCGTGCCGCGCACATAGCTATACGCCGTCCCCGAAGGAGCCGTTGGAAGCGTCAAAATATACTTTGGTGTCAATACGGTCTCGAGGGTTGTCAGAGCATACCCTGAATTATCATTGCCAAACACACCAGCAGACACTACGGCTCTCGGATATATGCCGTTATCAGCCCGGTATTTCTCAAGTGCCTTTTGCACTGCGGCGATATCACTAGTGCGTGTATTGTCACGCGCCTTTTGCTGAATACTTGTGTAGCTAACGAGCGTAATAGATGCCAGCACACCAATAATCACGACGACGACAATCATTTCGACAACTGTAAAGCCTGTTGGTTTTTTTATCATTACCCTATCAGTTATAGCACAAGCGCAATAAGAGAGCCACCTGGTACAGTAGCAGTGCCATGGACACCTACTCGCTAATCAACCGCCTAAAAGCCGCTTCGTCAATAATTTGTGTACCGTATTGCTCGGCTTTTTTCAGCTTACTCGCCCCTACTTTGCCGCCCGCCACAAGATAAGTCGTATCTTTGGCGACACTTGTCTGAAATCCACCACCAAGCGCACGAATGCGATCAGCCGCCTCGTCACGGCTCATACTCTCGAGCGTACCCGTGACAACAAAATTTTGCCCAGCAAGTGCGCCTGATCTCAGTTCAAAGTACGGTCGCACACCGAGCTGCGTAAATTTATCAAGTAGCTGTAAGTTGTCTTCGTCGGCAAACCACGCTAGGATCGACTCGGCAACAACCGTCCCGATACCATCAATCGCGAGCAGTTGACCCAAGGTTGCGCTACGTAGAGCTTCAATTGATTCAAATACCTTGGCAAGATCGATTGCCGTTTGTGCGCCGACATGACGAATCCCAAGACCTAAAATAAATCTCTCAAGTGCAGGCGTACGCTTGGCGGCTATGGCGTCAATCAATTTCTGTGCCGATATGTCCGCAAATCGGTCTAACTCTAGTAGCTGCTCCTTGCCAAGCGTATAGATATCGGCAATGTCCTTCACCAGTCCAGCATCAATCAGCGCGGCAACATTTTTCTCACCCAAGGTATCGATATCGAGCGCGCCCTTTGAGGCGTAGTACTCCAATGCTCGCTTTAGTAACAGCTCACTGCTCGCACCCTTAACACGATACACCGCTTCACCCGCCGGACGAACAAATGTCAGTTCAGGATACTGCCTAGCTAGCGCCACTTTATAATCAAAATGTTCAGCATCCTTAGGGCGCAGTTCGGTGACAACGCTTTCAACCTGCGGGATAATATCACCCGCTTTAAAAATAACAACCGTATCACCAATACGAACATCAAGGCGTGCAATCTCATCGGCATTGTGAAGACTAGCGTGCTGAACAGTCGTCCCCGCTACAACAACCGGATCAAATACCGCAACTGGAGTAGCCGCACCAGTACGCCCGATACTAATAACGATATCTCGCACAATAGTCGTTGCCTGCTCGGCGGCATACTTGTACGCCACGGCCGCACGCGGTTGCTTACCTACTACGCCTAGCGCACGGTACTGTTCGCGGTCGTTAACTTTAATGACAAGACCATCAGTGTTAAACGGTAGCATTTCACGCCTAGTGTCCCACTCGTTAACAAAAGCCATCACATCCTCAAGACTTGTAAACGTGCGCGCCTCTTGATTGCGATTAAGTCCTAGTTCCGAAATAATTTGATACGCGGCGTCATATGTCGGCACCTCCGAAGGGTCGTCACGCAGGAGGTCATAGGCTCGAAAATGCAGTGGCCGTTCCGCGACGAGACGTGGATCAAGCTGGCGGATTGTCCCAGCTGCTAAGTTGCGCGGATTGGCAAAAACGGGCTCACCGGCCGCGCTGCGCCGCTCATTCAGCGCTTCAAAGTCTTTTTTGAGCATGACAATCTCACCCCTGATCTCTGTTCTCCCTTGCAGGAACCGTGCGTACTCAGTAGATGAGCGAAGTCGGAGCGGAACGTTTTTGATAGTGCGCACATTCATCGTCACGTCCTCCCCGATATAACTGTCGCCACGAGTCACAGCGCGCACCAGAACGCCGTCTTCATAGATGAGCGCACACGCCAGGCCATCCATTTTGATATCGGCAAAAAACTCATGCGTACGACCAGGCAGTAGCTTGTCCATACGCGCCACCCACGCCTCCACCTCGCTCTTATCAAACACATCATTAAGGCTTAGCATGCGACTACTATGACGCACTTTCTGGAAGCCGCCCTTTAGTTCACTGCCCACACGCTGCGTCGGACTATCGGCAGTAATTAGCTCGGGATGCTCGGCCTCAAGCTTCTTCAACTCAGCAAATATACTATCGTACACTGCATCGCTAACCGAAGGTGAATCGTTAACGTGGTATTCGTAACTATATTTATTGATCAACTCACGAAGTTCATCAATTCGCTGCTGGGGCTGCGTCATCTTCAACTACCTTTCTGTAAAGTATATACACGTAAGCAGCGACGGTTATCACTGTGGTTGAGCCAAGAATCAAAAGCATAAATGGCACAATAGGTAACCATGAGATAGCCGGTACAGCTACCTTAAGCCATGCATCAATCATAATTATCGGCAACAGAATTACCGCCCATGCAATAAGCGTCAGTAGGCCCGCCCACAACAGACGTAGCAAGATCCTCACTCTCCGACCCACTACAAGATCACCCGCGGTGCGTAGCGCCTGCATCGGATACACGCCAGGCAAAGTGACGACAATGAGTGCAAGTAATGTGCTCGTTGCCCAATAAAGCGAGAGCGCAACAAGTAGCGTTGCAGCAGCCCAGAACAGCATCGCCTCAACTCCGCCTGCCAACAATCCCGACGCAGTTGCGGCAGTATACCCCAGCCCTACAAGTGCCAGCGGAAGGAGCTGCAGGACCAGCACCAACGACACAAGAAAAGTCGGTAGAATCGGTGTTCCAGCATTATACAAACCATCACGAAGACGAGGTGATTGGCCAGCAAGGATGGCCCGTAACAACCAAACAGTCGTCAACCAGGTCAAGAGTCCAATCAAGCCTGCGTAAATCTGCTGAGACGCATCAACTTCGGCACCCACGCCGCCCGATACGGCCGACAGGAAGACGAGGCTCGCCTGCTCAACAGCACCCCAGCCACCACTCACCATCTCTTCGCCAGTCGAACGAATTACGCCGCTTAGCTCACTATACGCCTCTTCGGATGTCATACCAACCAGCAAAGCAGTCAATATAGCGTAGGTGACCGTCAATAGTCCGAATAACTTTTTATGTACCCAAAGCAGACGCCACACTTGCACCGAGAATTCCCAGTAGCCAGGAAGCTCCAGTGAACGAATGGTGTCGCGGCGTCGAGTCAGCTGAAAACTACGATGCGGGCGCCGCTTCAAGAACAAGCCCACGCGGCTATTCAAAAACTCATACAGAGACTGAACTCTTGTATACCTTAATGCTGCTTGAATAACAGGAATAAGAGAAGGTCGGCGTGATGCGGTCATAACTTTATCTACATTCTGTGCGCATTGCCACGGAGACGTGCAACACGCTCTTCAAGTGGCGGGTGTGTACTAAATAGCTTGCTAATAAAACTTGCTTTCAATGGGTTATTGAAGAATAGGTGAGCCGTAGACGTGCTCTGATGTTGCATCGGTCGACCGTAGTGCTGCAGCTTTTCAAGTGCAAGCGCCAGGCCCTCTGCATCACGCACCGTCATAGCACCGGTTGCGTCAGCTAGATATTCACGCTGACGGCTGATCGCCATCTGGATGAGCATCGCAAGTACTGGCGCAATCAAGATCAAGACAATACCGATAATTAATACTATCGGATTTGTACCGCTACCCTCACGACGATCGCCACCAAACCAGAACATTTGAATAGCCAAGTCCGACAAGATACCGATAGCGCTCACAAGGCCAAAGGCAATCATACCTACTCGGATGTCGTAGTTCTGTACATGCCCCATTTCGTGCGCCATCACCGCTTCAAGTTCGCGGTCATCCATAACCTCCATAATGCCAGTTGTAGCGGCCACCATGGCGTGCTTTGGATCGCGACCGGTCGCCATAGCATTTGGCGCCGGGTCATCGATAATGTATACCTTCGGAGTTGGCATACCTGTGGCAATCGCAAGATTTTCGACTATACGATAAAGACGCGGGTTGTCACGCTTCTCAATTTCACGGGCACCAGTCATTGCAATAGCAAGCCTACTGGCAGCAAAGTACTGAATGAGCGCGTATACAGCAGCAGCACCAATCACCCAGTAGGCAATAGACTGATTACCGTAAACATAGCTCACCGCCCAGCCAATTGCACCGATCATGCCGATAAACAGAGCCATGATCAGTAGCGTATTGCGCTTATTGGCGGCAATGGAGGTATACATCTCTTATCCTCCTACTTAGAAGCGAACTTCAACCGGCTTTTCGGCAGTAGCGCGATCTTCGGTTTCGTAAAATTCACGCTCAGTAAAGCCAAGTGACTTAGCAAAAATGTTGTTTGGGAACTGCTGAATCTTCGTATTGAGGTCACGAACACCACCGTTATAGAAACGACGAGCAGCCTGAATCTTGTCTTCGGTATCAACAAGCTCTTGCTGGAGCTCAACAAAGTTGTGGCTTGCCTTCAGGTCTGGGTATGCTTCGGCAACAGCGAAGAGACTCTTGAGAGCGCCCTCAAACTGATTTTCCGCTTCAGCCGTCTCTTTAACGCCATGCGCGTTCAGAGCATTAGTTCGTGCCTCTGTTACCTTCTCAAAGACACCCGACTCATGGGCCGCGTAACCTTTGACAGTGTTTACAAGGTTTGGAATAAGGTCAAGACGGCGCTTCAGCTGAATAGTAATATCACTCCAGGCTTCATCAACGCGCAGCTTCAAGGCAACAAGTGCGTTGTACGTCACCCACAAAAAGATGCCGATTAAAGCAACAATTCCTAATACGATCCATAGTGCAGTCATTTTTTGGTATTCCCCTTCAGGTCCTTATGGTTGTGTACCTATAGTATAGCATTTTCACCTCTGATTTTCGAGTTATACGGGCAATTAAAAAATGACTCGCTAGGAGTCATTTTTTAATTGGTGCGCAGAGCGGGACTTGAACCCGCACGACCGTGAGGCCAAGAGATTTTAAGTCTCTCGTGTCTACCAATTCCACCATCCGCGCATTTGGAGGCACGTACGGGAGTCGAACCCGTCTACAAGGTTTTGCAGACCTCTGCGTAACCGCTCCGCCAACGCGCCATCCTGGTTTTTTATTATATCAGATGCCAACCTCGACGAGCAGAAGATTCCAGCTAGAGCTGGTTATATTCCAAACTGTGACGCTCAATTGCTTTAACAAAGTGGCGAACAGATTTCTGATTAAAGGTGTTGATGACAAAATCATCGACTTGCGTGTGAAGCACCACGGTCGTTAGCAGTATCTTATGGGCATGACTCACGCCACGCACAGATGCGTAGCTAATTTCGTCATCTCGTACGTAGAGCGGCTTTTTATCAATAAACAGCACACGGCGATCAGTCGCGACCATCATAACAATCCCCACCGACTGCCAGCCGTACACAACACCCTCGAGATGCTCGTCGGGATGGATGACGCTGGGCAGGTAGCGTGCCTCCATCATTGTTTGACCATAAAACGAAGCACCAAGGAGTTTCAATTCCTCGATCACCCGAGCATGATGCTTATTGAAATCGATATTAGAAAAATCCACTCCGGGCGCATCTAGGGGCGCCTGGGGGCGAACTGGCTCCGGTATGTTTTTCGAAGGATCTGACGGATTAGGTTGCATAGGACACTACACTCCTCATGCCATGATTAAACCACTCAAAAAGGCAAGAAGTAGTGACAATTATTACTTTTTACCCTAGCCGACAGTATATACTGGGAGAAACCTTATGTTACAAGATATTGCATTCGCCTTCTGGTTTCTGCTCCCTGCAGCTATTGCCAATGCCGCTCCAGTGCTGAGCGCAGCTATCCCAGCTCTTAAGCAATGGGACAGTCCAATTGATGGCGGCCGAACATTACACGGCAAAGCCCTACTCGGACCCCATAAAACTTGGCGTGGACTCATCAGTGGCGTCGTGGCCGCCACCGCAGTACTCTGGATTCAGCAGCTTGCCTATACACACGGCAACTGGGCGCAGTTCATGTCAGGCCCAGTTAACTACGAAATGTTACCTATTCTCATCCTTGGTCCACTGTTTGCTATCGGCGCGCTCGGCGGTGACGCAATTGAGAGCTTCTTCAAGCGGCAGCACGGCATCAAGTCAGGTAGCGCCTGGGTGCCATTTGATCAGATCGATTACATTATCGGCGCAATCATCGCCAGCCTGCCTATCGTTATAGCAACCGCACCTCAGTACATATGGATGCTGCTACTATGGTTTGGCATGCACCTTCTCTTTAGCTATATCGGCTGGCTTATAGGCCTCAAAAAAGACCCTATTTAACAAGGGCTTCCCTGGCATAGCCGGCAAGTGCATACAGCCCCAGTGCTACCGCAAGCCACATAGCAACATATGCGGCAGCACCAACAGTGGCAACATTAAAAATGCTTAGTATAATAAAGCCGCCTACCGCTAGCCACAAAAGTGCCATACTTACCTTACCGACGCGAGATGGATGAAGGCCCTTGCCCTGTATGCGCACCAATATGGAAATAATCGCAATCATCACATGAGGCACTGCAAGTGCCGCCAACACCCAAAGAGGTGCAATCTCTGTGACTGCCAAGACAATAATCACACCAATCGTCTCGAGCTTATCGACAGTTGCATCCATAATCTCACCAAGAGGACTCTTTGTCTGTGTCAATTCAGCCAGCCACCCGTCAACCAAATCAAGTCCACGCCCTACTATCACAAGGGTAAGCGCTAGCCAGTAATCCTGCCTCACGAGGGCAATAAATCCCGCAATCACCAGGACCAGGCCGACGATCGTTACGATATTACCTGGCGTAATAACACCCGACGTCTTAGCGGCAATGAGTTGCCAAAAGTTATACTTGCTCTTATCAATGCCCACCCAATCAGGCTGGCCGGATGTCCGATGAAGTTTCATGGACTTATTATACCAAGAGTAGCGACATGGCAACGACACCAAAGTAAAAAGAGCCCCGATGGACTCTTTTTACTTTGGTGCGCGAGAGAGGACTTGAACCTCCACGAGCGCAATGCTCACCAGCCCCTCAAGCTGACGCGTCTACCAATTCCGCCACTCGCGCATAGGACTTTGATAAGTATAGCGTACCTAAGGGGTTTTGTAAACGCTTTTACTGTTTACACTCCAGTAAAGTACGTTGGAATAACGATCTTGCGGCGTCACGAGACGATGATCCGCGTTGACTGATTCAAGGGACTTATTCACGACATACGGCGCAACTGACTGATACAGACCGATTGCTGGCGCATCATCAAGCCACTGCTTGGCAAAGGCCTTATACTTCGCACTTCGGAGCGCCGGATCAAGACGATCGCGCGCACTCGCTAGCGAAGCATCGACCGTCGGGTTGCTATAGTTTGCAAAATTATAACCGTTCACACCGATCTGAGATGAGTGCCAGTATGCATACACATCAGGATCCGCGCCAATTGACAGCTCATAGAGAAGGACGTCGTAACTTCGCTGCTGCAGGATACCCTGCGTGAAACTTGCGGCCGGATCATTAGTGTCCACAATTTTTGCTGTAACCACAATGCCTAGCTTACGCCACTGCCCCGATAGTGTTTCGAGGGCTTTTTCATACTGAGAATTCTTCGTTGTCACGACAGACAGCTGTAGTGGTTGGCCATCTTTCTTGCGTACATTCCCCTCAAGTCGCCACCCGGCCGCATCGAGCATTTCGCCTGCCTTAGCTGCATCGGCAACCGGGGCCTTCGGCAAGTCATTGCCTTCAACTTGAGTGCTTATAAATGGAAGACTTAGTGCTGGAGGTGTCAAGCTTAAACCCTTGCGAATCGCCGTCGTATCGGTACCTACTTGCAACGCTTGCCGCACAGCCTTATCTTTTAGAATTGGCGTGGCAACATTAAATAGTGCATAGACTCCGTTATTAATAGGCTGCGCATAGACTTTATAATTGTGCGGATCAACACTAACAACACTACTCGACGGGAGGTCGGCTGCCGCATTCACTTCACCCGTGCGCAATGCGTCAACAATCTGCTCCTGGGTGGCATAGGCGTGGAGATCGAAGTTGTCAATCAAAGGCTGACCTTTATAGTAATTTGGCGACGAGGCCAATGAGATGATCTTTTCTTTTCCGTTCACGTCTATAACCTGAGTCACGCGGAAGTCATATGGCCCACTCCCTACAGGATCCTGGCTAAATGTGTTCTCACGGATAGCTGCACGCTGCACGCTGTCAAGTTTATGCTTTGGCAGGATTGAAAACGTTAGTGCATGAGGGAATGCCGCATAAACTACCGGCAGCTTAAATTCAACTGTATAGCTATCTATCGCTCGCACCGTTACATCACGCCAGTTCACGCTTAGCGGAGAGCGTGTCTCGGGATCCTTGATGAGATCCATTGTGAAGACAACGTCATCTGCAGTCACCTTCCTGTCGTCTTGCCATTTTGCATCCTGACGAAGCTTGATCGTATACGTCGTTTGTGTCTCGTCGACTACTGCACTCTCAGCTAGATCACTCTGGAGGTGTCCACTAGTGTCATAGGTGTAAAGAGACGAAAATAACAATCGACTGGCCGATAGCTCGGCGCTCGTACTCGCGTACAGTGGATTAAGGGTATTAATAGGTCCTAAAACAGCCTCAGCATAAGTTCCACCCTCCGCTTGAGCGCTTGTCTGGTAATTACGCTGAAACCACAGTAGTTGTCCCGCTACGGCCACAATCAGCAAGCCTACAAGAACTAGCCACCCGATAATATGGCGACGCACGCTACGAATATTGTCAATACGCTTGACGATAAACTTATGCGCGTGACGAACCGTTGCACCTTCGGCCTTTTTTACACGACGCGACAGGCGACGGCTATCAAACGTCGTGAGTTTCTGAAACTTCTTCCACTTAACTTTATCGTCAGCCACAAATACTACCCTAGCCGTTAATTGCTGGCAGCAATAAACCTACGAGAATAGACAGAATGAAGATAACAGCCAACACCACTGTCGCTTCAAATAAATTCTTATCAAGACCGCGACGAGTAGTATAGAGTTCACCCGAGCTACCAAAGCCAGCGCCCAGCGTTGCGCCACGCTGCTGCAGCAGAATTGCCACAATCATCAAAAACGCCGATCCCACCGTAATAATCTGCAAAATACCGTCAATACTCATTATCTTTCCTCCTGGCGACGCCCATACTGTAACTCGAGCGCACTACTTACTATATAGTTTACCAAACTTAGGATCATTCCGGTCAGAACTGAATACCAGAATGTCATATGGATACCCGGCGCCAACTTAAGCGAAAGATAGACCATCAGGCCGTTGACGATAATAGTAAAAAGACCCAAGGTTACCAATATTGCCGGCAACGACAATATTATTACAATTGGCCTCAATATGCTGTTGATAATAGAGAAAATCAAGCCAGCAAGCAGGAAGCCGCCAATACCGGCAGTCACTACCTCATCGTCGTAGCCGGTGCCAAATAGTCTAACAGCAACCCATAAGCCGAATGAATTCAATACCCAGCGGATATTGAATGCGAAAAATTGCTTCTTCATAATCTTTTCCTACTATACGTGGTTATGCTAGATCTGTCGAGAGCGCACCACTTAAGTTGCGGTAGCCAGTGTCCGTAATAAGAATATCGTCCTCAATACGCACACCTATACTTTCTTCGGGAATATAGATACCAGGTTCTACTGTCAGAACCATCCCAGGCTCAAGCATGGCCGGACCACCCAGGCTGTCATGGACATCAATACCCAGTCCGTGACTAATAGAATGCGGGAAGTATCGGTGGTAATTTGTCGTATCATCGCGCCCCTTCATCAGACCAAGTGAAAGCAGTGCGTCCTTCATCAACTCATCGACAGTCTCGTGATACTCTTTAATCGAAAGACCCGGTCTCAGATGGTGGATAATTTGTCGCTGCGCTTCGGCTACCACCCGATGAACCGCCGCCTGACGCACCGTTGCTCGGCCGATGGCATAGGTACGTGTAATGTCAGCTGCATAACCCTGGTGACGCGCACCGATATCCAGTAAAAGTAACGAACCCTTTTTTAATGGGCCGTTGTTTGAGCTGTAGTGTAGTGTACAAGCGTGGCCGCCGACAGCCACAATTGGATCGTACGCATGACCGAGCGCACCGTGACGACGAAAATAATAGCTAAACTCAGCTTCCACTTCATATTCATGTCGGAAATCACTTAGATGTTCACGTACATGATTAAATGCACCTACAGTCAAAGTGATTGCCTTTTCCATAGCAGCAATCTCTTCTGGCTGCTTAATCGCACGGAGTTTGCTTATTTCTTGACGTAAACCGCGCACATCGGCAAAAAGGCGACCCAGTCGACGCTTCAAGATATCAGGAGCCGGATTTCGCGTAAAGTCATAGTACTGCGCATGGGGATCATCTCCTAACGTAAACACCACGGCATGGTGACGAGCCAGCTCAGCCAGCATCTCTTCAGCCTCAGCCCTCGTTAAGACTGCGTCAACACCACTGATTGCAAGTGCTTCCTCTGGCCGTAAACTCCCGTCAAAGACCTGGTGCACTTCGTCAACTTCTGGCGCCACCAGCCAACTCTTCTTGCGGCTGCCATCGATAATGAGCTGCCAGTCTGCCGACTCAATCCCAGTTAGCCACCAGAAATTCGCCTCTTGCTCGAACGTAAAAGCGGCATCATTACCGCGCTGCAGCTGCGTATACGCCGCCATGACGACTGGCGAAGATCCAAGAGATCGCATGAGTTTCAGTCGATTGCCCGCAAAAAAATCGGCGGTCATTTTTACGATACCTCAATGTAATAATTCATACCGTAAGAGGTACCCCAGGTCGCAGTGGTACAGCCCACGGTGCACCCGCTCGCAGTGGTGCAGAGTGAGTCTAAGGCTGCATTATTAGCAGGCATCGTTTCTAAAGAAGCCATGACATACGCTCTTTTGACACCATTTACCGTACAGTGCATTTTCATATAAGCCCTGGTCGGATTTCCGCCGCAGATACCACCACTATTCCGCTTACAGCCAGTAGGATCAGTTGCCTCACCAGCATCCAACAGTCCTCTATCTATAAGACACTGCTCAATTGAGTTCATGTATGTTGTCACCTCGGCGCTGCTCAGAGATGTCCAGCCTTCTCCATTGCCACCGGAGCCACAATTACTTCCCGTTTCAATAAAATCACCATTCCATGTAAGGTTGGTCTTGAGGGCCGTCGCAAGCTGCTGCATGTCACTTTTGCGCTCAGCATCACGTGTACGCTCTTGGTAGGTGCCATATGAAACAATGACGATACTCACCAGAATGGCAATAATCACCAGTGTTATAAGTAGTTCTACGACTGTAAACCCGACAGTTTTTATATGCCTTGAAATGTTCATGTTTATCCTTGTATTGCTATTGGTACTATAGCACAAGCATCATGGTCGAGACAGATACTTTTGCAGCATGGCTGCCTTCGCCTGACCGACCGTCGCAACCACCTGTTCGTCCGTCGCCTGCTGGACCCCGCGCAGACTGCCGAATGTCTTCATCAATTTTTTACGCGTCGCCGGCCCAATCCCTGGAATATCCTCAAGACTACTAGCCGTCATCTTCTGACGCTTAAGGACTGTGTGGTAGCTCACGGCAAACCGATGAGACTCGTCGCGTATGCGCTGCAAAAGCTTCACTATATGCGATGAGTGTGGCAGATTAACGAGCGTAAAATCATCCGTGATTGTCGTGTAGCCATCGAGTTGTGCCAACTTCTCCTTATTGAGAACCACGTTAGACTTTTCGTGATGAATGACAATCTGCTCTTCGCGCTTTGCAAGACCAATAAATGGCATCGCCTTCCCCATTGCCTCGCGCGCTTGCAGCGCCGCATCAAGCTGTCCTTTACCACCGTCGATCAATACCAAGTCTGGCACGCCCCAGCTCGATAGGTTTTTTTCGCTCAACCGTCGCGTAAGTGTTTCGTTCATATTATAAAAGTCATTATTGTGCTCAATACGCGTTTTGAACTTTCGATAGTTTGCTCGATCACTTGCACCGTTGGTAAATACCACCATGCTAGCCACTACATTGGTACCGCCCATATGCGAGATATCGTAACCCTCAATGCGCATAGGGAACTTTGTAAGCCCCAACAGATCAACGAGGTCACTCAGTGCATGATCTTTACTGATATCAAGAAACTCCTTATCGCCAAACATGATACGCCGCTGTAATTCGGCCAAAAAGGTGAGTTTATTGCGCAGTTCTGCTGCCTTTTCAAAATCATGCAGGCCCGCCGCAGCCTTCATGTCGCGCTCCAGTTCTCGCGTGATAGTTTTACGCCCGCCCTCAAGATACCGTACGAGCTTCCGAAGATTCTGTCGATACTCTTCGTTTGAAGTACCTGGCTTTGGGCTCAGGCCAAGATGAGAATCAAGATCTGGTCGCTGACCGTCACGAGGCGGCTTCGTATAGTATGGAAAGATCTTCCTCAAGTAGCGCAGCGCCTTACGTACCGCGGCGCCATTGTAGTAAGGGCCGTAATAATCAGCTCCGTCATCCGCCGGGTTACGCGTATACGCTACGTGCGGCCAGTCGCTCTTCATATCGATTCGCACAAAAAGTTGCGACTTATCATCTCGCAAGAGTATGTTGTAGCGAGGCATATAGCGCTTAACCATTTCACTTTCAAGGAACAGGGCATCTATCTCACTCTCCGTCTCGACCCAATCCGTATCCTCAATCTCCGCAACAAGTGCCCGCGTCTTTACATCCATCTCGCGAGTTGACTGAAAATACTGGCGCACACGATTTTTAAGTACCGCCGCTTTGCCAACATAAATAATCTCGCCGTCTGCAGATTTGTGAAAATAGACCCCAGCAGAGCGGGGCAGTGTTTTCAGTTTAGCCTCTAGTTTACTATTCATCTCTTTATAGTATAGCTCTATTCGCTTCGCTCTTACGGAGCTCGTCGGCAAAATAACATAATGCCCTCTGCAGATATCATCAAGGTCAATTAGGCTAGACGTGTGCGCCAAGCTTGGCGTTCTCGCGACAAGCCTCAGTATGGAAAAGAAGATCCGGATTTTGCTTGCAGTTCAAACAAATCAAAACTAGATCGTTACAGTTTGCCCACGCACAGTTCTCAAAATTATTGGTCGCACCGCTACAGTGACTACACTCACCAATCACCTTAGCGTGATCACTAAAGTCAACTGTCATACGATCATCGAAGACACGCAGACTGCCCTCCCATAAACCATCATCGCCATACGCTTCGCCGTACTTCACAATTCCGCCATCTATCTGATAGACGTCCTTAAAGCCACGCTTTTTCATCATGGCCGAAATAACTTCACAACGAATGCCGCCAGTGCAGTACGTAATCACTTTTTTATTTTTGATATCATCGTACTTATCGCTTTCAAGCTCGGCGATAAAATCACGAGAAGTATTCGTATTTGGCACAACGGCGTTTTTGAATTTACCGATCTTTGCTTCATGTGCATTACGGCCATCAAAGAAGATAACATCATCACCATACTGCTCAATAAGCTCATGAACTTGCTGCGGCTTGAGATGTACGCCGCCGCCAATGACACCGTTTTCATCAACATCAAATTCATCTTCGCTATTTTGAAATCCAACCAGCTCACGGCGCGCCTTGACACTCATACGAGGGAAGTCTTCACGACTACCATCGCTCCACTTGAAGACAATGTCGTTAAATCCTGGGTACTGCTTCGTAGCCTTGATATACGCCTTCAGATCATCGATATCACCGCCGACCGTTCCGTTGAGACCGTGCTTGCTCACTAAGATTCGCCCTCTAAGATTAAGGCTGTCCGACAGAGTTTTTTGCCATAGCTTCACCGCAACTGGGTCGCTAATTGGCGCAAATTTATAATAGAGTAGAATTTTTTGCATCGGTATATATTATACCACTTTTAAGCATCTCGAACTAGAGGTCGGCATAATGCTTCGACAGCATACGATACGAGCGAGACATAAACGCAAGCAGCGTCATAACGAGGCCGACAAGACCGGCAATAATAAACACCATGGCGATCGCTCGCACCTCTCCAGTACCGAACCATGGGCCAACCGTTTGGTACAGTAGGCCGCCCTGTCGCATTGAGGGGATAATGACAAATTCAGCGATTGGCCCAATCATAAATGCCATCAGCGGCATCGAGGCCGATTCAATCATCTGCGCAAACCCAAAAACACGACCCTGACGCTTGAGTGGTACGACACGCTGAATGATCGTCTGCTCTACGGCTTCAACAAACGGAATCATGCACATATAAGCAAACATGCCGATAGCCAGCGGCAAGATCGCTGACTTCAGCGGGAATAGAATACAGACGATCCACATGAGTACATTGATAGCTAGCAGAGTAAACAGTGGGCGCCTCCCAAGACCCCTTACCGACACAAACAGCCCACCGACAATAAAGCCCGTACTCAGCGCGCCCCAGAGGAGTCCCCATGCTTGCACTGACATCAGCGACAAGCCGTAAGGATCCATCAGCGCCATAAACACCCCACCCAGGAGGTTGTTGAAAGTCGTAAAGAAAATCAGTCCAGCAAGTCCCGGCACGACACGGATTGCCGCAATACTGCCCTTGATATCAACTTTTTTCGTCAATTCCGGATCATGCGCCAGCTGAACTTCGGGAATCCGCACAAATAGCACCAGGTGTAGTGCGGCAAGTGTCATCATTGCCACCGCAATCGCAAGCGCCCAGCCCATGCCAAAAAAGCCAATGACGAGCCCACTAAAGACCGATGTCACTAGAAAGCTAATGCCGTTCACCGTACCAACCATGCCGTTTGCACGATCTCGGATAGCTTCCGGCACGAGCAATGTCACTGTAGTAGAAAGGGCGATATTGCGCGCATTCTCCACGACACTTCCAGCAAGCACCACAATAATAAACAGCCAAAACCACATACCACCGAGCTGCAATAAATCCTCTTTTGGAATCGCCAGGTAGATCAGACCCCCAATTGCAAATGCCGTAAGCGCAAACAGCGTCGACACCTGCATGACGTATTTTTTCTTGTGATGATCGACGAACGTTCCAAAGGCAATGCTCGTAAGTGACACAAATAACATATATGCACCGCCGATAATCGCCGTCGCTAGTACCGACCGCGTCTCCAGGTACACCCAAAACGTCAAACAGAACCACAAAAAGCTGGTCGTCACATTTGCGATCAGTGTATTAACGAGTACCTGATAGAAATTTTTCATACCCCTACTATATCGCCTTTCTTGTAAAATGTTGTGTTTCGCACTAAATTTTATTATAATAGCCAGCACTATGACCCGCGGGTCCTCTACACGTAAACGTTCGGACGACCGAACCGCTAACGACTCTCATACAAAATTAAATACACGTTTATAGAAGGAGTTTTATTTTGGGAACGAATAAACACACTATCAAAATCTACTGGGAACAGGTCCGTAAGTACAGGACTAGCTTTTTCATTATGCTGATCTGTATTCCAGCAGGTGCTCTACTTATTGACACCTTGCTGCCCTATTTCTTCAGTCAGGCGATTGGCGGCCTAATCGACAGAGATGCGGCAATCATTCAAACTAGTCTTCTTGCAGCAGCGGCAGTCGGCATAGGGGGTGCGGCCGCCAACCTTATCGGTTTTCAGGCGCTTACTCGCCACGAGGCAAGCGTCAGAACTCAGCTCTCTAATGCAACTTTTGAGAGGCTGATATCAAAAGACCTTCAATTCTTTGTCAATGAAAAAGTAGGCGCCCTCACAAGCCGCTTCATCGACTTCGTCCGGGCGGAAGTTGCCCTACAAGACCTCTTGGTTATTCGCACGCTCGGCTTTGTTCTATCAGTAGGTACCGGTCTTGTTATTCTCGCCACTCAATCCCTCATCATTGCCGGCGTTGTCCTCGCGCTTATTGCAGCCCTGGTCGCGCAGGTAAAGTGGAGCATTAAAAAGCGCGCACCTTGGCGTCATGAACGTAAAACACTAGCCGGCGAAGTAAACGGCAGCGTTGCCGATGCGGTTACTAACAACCTTGTTGTGAAAACATTTGCAGGCGAGCAAACTGAAATCGAAACTGTAGCGACGAAAAATAAACGTTTTCAGGAACTATTCATCAAAGATATCAGTTTTATCATGTACGAAGGATCTGGGCGTGTCGCATTAATGGCCATCACCCAGATCATTGCCATTAGCATTTCAGCCTACCTCGTATTCCATGGACAAATGGATGTAGCGGCTGCGATTTTTACACTCACTTACCTGCAGCGCATTGCATCACAGATCTTTATGCTTGGTGACATGCTGAACGGCTACGACCAGGCGCTCCTTGAGGCCGCCCCAATGAGCGAGATCCTCATGAAAGAGACAGCCGTGAACAATAAGCCGGGCGCCTTAGAGCTAAAAGCCAAAAAAACACCAATTGAACTACGTGGTGCATCCTACAGATATAGCGACAGTACCGATAACGTCCTCAGTGATATCGATCTTGCTATTCCAGCTGGTCAAAAAGTCGGTCTTGTTGGTCATTCCGGCGCAGGCAAAACTACTATTACCCACCTTCTACTTCGCTTCGCTGATGTCACGGACGGCGGCATCTTTATTGGCAACCAAGACATTCGTGACGTCACTCAAGAAAGCTTACGCCAGGCCATTGCCTACGTCCCACAGGAGCCCATGCTCTTTCACCGCAGCTTGCGCGACAACATAGCCTACGGCAAACCCGATGCTACCGATACTGAAATTCGTAAGGCTGCGATGCAAGCGAACGCCATTGATTTTATCGAGAAACTGCCGGACGGCCTCGACACAATGGTTGGCGAGCGCGGCGTTAAGCTAAGTGGCGGACAACGTCAGCGTATCGCCATCGCTCGAGCTATTCTCAAGGATGCGCCGATTCTAATTCTCGACGAAGCAACCAGCGCACTTGATAGTGAAAGCGAAAAACTCATTCAGGATGCACTTGAGAAACTCATGAAGGGGCGTACTAGTATTGTTATTGCCCACCGCTTGTCGACTATCGCCAAGCTCGATCGCATCATCGTCCTCGACAAAGGCAATATAACTGAAGACGGCACCCACACCGAGCTCCTAGCCATGAAGGGCACTTATGCTAAGCTCTGGTCACACCAGTCCGGTGGCTTTATCGAAGAAGACTAACCCGCATTGCACTAACCCTACAAATTAATACGGGTCGGGATTCGCGCAGGGTTTATCTTGGAACCCTCAGCCCCTTGCAGTGGACGTTGCTTTTTCATGTATAGTAAGTTACCCTTATGGCATCGCTCCTGGGAACCCAAAGGTTCCGCCGTCTCAAGCGGCGCGATACGCACATCATAGTTAGGGGGATATATGCCAATCGAAAGGGACGCAAGCGGGCACAGTATTTACACGCCTCTTCGCACAATTGTTACCGCGCATCCGTCAGACTTCTTCCGGGACAAACCCGAAGAGTACGTACGACGCACGGAACGAGCGCAGAAGAAGGTGTGTGATGCAATTCGCTTCGCCGAACGTCCCCTCTCTGGTCTCGGAACATGCCATGAATTCGCCATCGACCCAATGTCGTCAAAAAGCGCCGTTGGACAGCTGGCCGACTTCGCTAACACCTACGATGATCGTCGTGCCAAAAAAGTACGGGCACAACGGCATCGCGAAGCAACTGTTGGCCTTGCGCCGCACGAGCATCGACTTCGCTCTCCGCAGAACCTCTTCCGTCGCCGCTCGATTCTCTTCGGAGGACGAGACATTCCCGTGGATTTTTTCAACCGGAAGGTCCATGTGAGTGAAATCGATCAGTTTGTCCAGCAGATGCGCTGGACTCTGATCGAAGAAGCAATCGAAGAGATGTACGCTAGCGGCAAACTCGAGCTCGTTGGTGACATCTGGTCCGTCCGCGTGTCCGACATGGACGCCCATCGCCTAAGCACCCAAAGGTTGAATCGCGTTAAGCGTGATGACCGCTCATGGCACGGACGACCCAATCGGGATCGTAGCCGCGTAAAAGTGGCTCCCTAGCTTACACCCCGGCGCTAGTTGAAAAGCGTAGATGAGGATGACGCCGATACGGCCGACTCTCCTACCAACGACTAGCGACGGGGTGCTTCGCTGCCCATTAAAAACAGGCGCCAATCGGCACCTGTTTTATTTTTTGTAGCAATCAACTACTTATTAGCATCGACATTAAGCTGCTTTGGCTCATCCTGATTCTTACCACCCGGACGGGTCTCTTCGGCACCCGTTTGCTGCTGAGTGTCTGCACCGTGGTCTGATTCGACAGTAGCAGTATCTTCTTCAGCATCACCGCCCGCGGCTTCGTTGGCTGCCTGGAGTGCACTCGGCTCATAGACGTTCGCCACAACGAGACTAGTGTCCTGCTCGATATCGGCGTACTCAACACCCTGTGGTAACTTGATGTCAGCAAGCGTTATCTTGTCGTCGGCCGATTCGAGCTCTACGATCGAGATTTCAAGTGCCTCCGGAAGATTTGCCGGGAGTGCACGAACCTCAATCTTCTCCAGCGCCTGAAGCACGACGAGGCCGGCCTTTTCGGCAGCACTTTCACCTTCACCGGTAAGGACAACTGGTACTTCCGTGACAATTTTCTCATTCTGCTTAATAGTATGAAAAGCGACGTGACGAACCCGATGTTTGATCGGGTCGATGTCAATTGATTTAATGATGGCTAACTTCTTCTTACCGCCAATCGTCAAGTGCACCGGTGAGTGCTTGCCGGCGGCATGTGCCACCTTGGTTGTTTCCACCAGCTGTGACTGTGTCGCGATCGGAGTGGCCCTACCGCCATACACGACACTCGGCACAAAGCCACCGCGCCGCAAGGTAGCGACCTTTTTACCAGTTACTGTTCGTTCGTCCAGCGTGAGTGAAATATCATTCATTCTTCTATGTTCTCCCTTCAGTGGTTGGTAACACGTACTCTTATTATACCATTCATAGGAGAGCATGCTAAAATAGAACCAATATGATACCCGGCGTTGATCTGATCGAATTTATTAAGTGGGCGAGCATCTTGGGTGTTGCCCTTATTGTATTTGCTGAATCTGGACTGTTAATTGGCTTCTTCCTTCCTGGTGACAGCCTGTTATTTACAACTGGTTTCCTCATTCACGCCGGACTCCTGCCCTTCAATATCCACCTTGCAGTACTGATTATCTTTATCGCGGCAGTTATTGGCGATAGTGTTGGTTACACCTTTGGTCGCCGGCTTGGTCCGCACGTCTTTAAAAAGCCAGACGCTCGCCTGTTTAAGCAGGAGTACGTCCAGCGCGCTCAAGAGTTTTATGAAAAACACGGTCCAGTTACGATCATCATCGCCCGCTTCGTTCCAATTGTCCGCACTTTTGCGCCGATTGTTGCCGGCGTTGGCAAAATGGACTACCGCCGCTTCCTAGCGTATAACATCATTGGAGGTGTTCTCTGGGCAGCTGGCGTCACCTATCTTGGCTACTTCCTGGGCGCATGGTTTGAACATATGGGCCTTGAGATCGATCATGTTCTTCTGCCAATTATTGCTGCGATCGTTATCATTTCAGTCCTCCCTCCAGCCATCCATATTCTCAAAGAAAAGAAGAATCGTGATGCACTTATGGCAAGCACCAAGCGTCAACTTGCTATCCTGTTCGGTCGTAAATAAGTAGCTCTGCCGCAAAAGAAAGACCGCTCCTATTTCAGGAGCGGTTTTAGATAGCGGCCAGTAAAGGACTTCGGATGCTTAGCAACCGCCTCGGGCGTACCCTCAGCCACAACAACACCGCCACCCAAGCCACCCTCGGGTCCCATATCGATGATATGGTCGGCCGTTTTAATGACATCAAGATTATGCTCAATAATGACCATACTATTCCCACCCTCGACGAGCTTCTGCAAAATAGCCAGAAGGCGCTTAACGTCAGCACTGTGCAGGCCGGTCGTTGGTTCGTCGAGAATATAAAGTGTCTTGCCAGTAGCCCGGCGCGATAGCTCGGTCGCCAGCTTAATACGCTGCGCCTCACCCCCACTAAACGTCGTTGCCGGCTGACCAAGGCGAATGTAACCAAGGCCAACCTCGACAAGTGTTTCAAGCTTACGAGCGATTGCAGGTACATTCTCAAAGAAACCAGCCGCCTGCTCTACCGTCATCTCAAGAACGTCGCTAATTGTGGCGCCCTTGTATTTAATTTCAAGTGCTTCACGGTTGTAGCGCTTTCCCTTACAGACGTCACAGGTCACATAAACATCAGGTAAGAAGTGCATCTCAATTTTGATCACACCATCACCCTGACAATTTTCACAGCGGCCACCCTTAACATTAAAGCTGAAGCGCCCAGCCTTATAGCCACGAATATTCGCTTCCGGCGTCGCCGCAAAGAGTTCACGAATCGGCGTAAAGACACCGGTATACGTAGCCGGGTTAGAGCGCGGCGTACGGCCGATTGCGGACTGGTCAATGACAATTGCTTTGTCTAGATGGTCAATACCTTCAATGTTTTCATGAGCGCCGGGTACCGTCTGTGCACGGTGTAGGCGTGCCGACAGCTCCTTGGCCAGGATGTCGTTGACAAGCGTCGACTTGCCGCTACCGCTGACACCGCTAACGACCGTCATGACGCCAAGTGGAAATTCAACATCGATACCTTTTAGGTTATTCTCGCGTGCGTCACGGATGATGAGTTTGCGATCCATTTCAATAGTACGGCGCTTTTTTGGCACATCGATTTTCTCTGTTCCAGCAAGATAGCGACCAGTCACACTGTTGCTATCATTTGCCACCTGTTCAGGCGTACCTGCCGCCACCACCGTACCGCCATTTACACCAGCACCAGGGCCAATATCAAGAAGGTAATCAGCTTCACGAATCGTGTCTTCGTCATGCTCCACAACCAGAACCGTATTCCCAAGGTCACGTAGTCGCTTCAATGTACCAATCAAGCGATCATTGTCGCGCTGATGGAGACCGATTGACGGCTCATCAAGAACATATAGCACTCCCTGCAGGCCAGAGCCAATCTGCGTCGCAAGTCGAATACGCTGCGCCTCGCCACCAGAAAGCGTATTAGCCGCACGGCCAAGCTCGAGGTAGTTGAGACCGACATTACTCATGAAGCCCAAGCGCTCTGTAATCTCCTTCATAATCTGACGAGCAATCACCATCTCCTGTTCAGACAATGTAAATGAATTAACAAAAAGATCGAGCGCCGCATCAACGCCAAGATTACAAATATCCATGATACTCAGGCCATGGACAGTAACGGCCAACACCACTGGCTTCAAACGAGCACCGTGGCAGGCGTGACACTGACGCTCGCGCATAAAACGCTCAATGTCTTTACGCATAAATTCACTATCGGTTTCTTTGTGACGACGTTCAAGATTTGGGATTACCCCCTCGTAGACCGACTCGAAACGACGACCACCACCAAGATCAACTGCATATTTTTGGCTCCCTGTACCGTAAAGTACCTTCTCAAGATCATCAGCAGACAACTCGCGAACCGGCACCTGCACGCTAAAGCCATGTGCTTCAGCGACCTTGGCAAGGCGCTTCATATACCAAGCATCGCTATTTACACGGTTATAAGGACGGATCGCTCCCTCGGCAATTGTCAGGTTTGGATTGAACACGAGCTCTGGATCGATTTCAAGACGACTCCCCAAACCAGTACATACCGGACAAGCACCTTGCGGCGAGTTAAAGCTAAAGAGGCGCGGCTCAAGCTCGGGAATGTCCTCGGCAGGGTGATCAACACAGGCGTACCGCTGACTATAAACCGTCACCCTATCACCGTCGACATCAAGCACCTCAACGACGCCGTCGGCCAGTTCGAGTGCTTGCTCTACCGACTGTGTAACGCGACCGATAGTATCAGGTGCCATGACGATACGATCGACGACAATTTCAATGTCATGCTTGTAGCTCTTCTGGAGCTCTGGGAATTCATCAAGTGCATAGACAACTCCATCTACGCGCGCACGAGCAAAGCCAAGACGACGGTACTGTTCTGGCACATGCGCAAACTCACCCTTCTTGCCTTTAACAATAGGTGCGAGCAGCATTAAACGCGCACCTGACTCGCCCTTCATGATCTCATCGATAATAACCTGAGGCGTCCGGCGTGCAACCTCTTTGCCACAAATTGGACAATGCGGTACGCCAATTCGTGCATATAGTAGACGTAAGTAGTCATAGATTTCCGTCACCGTCGCAACGGTTGAGCGTGGGTTGCGACTAGTTGACTTTTGGTCAATCGAGATAGCAGGACTCAGACCCTCGATACTGTCGACATCTGGCTTGTCCATAATACCCAGAAACTGGCGCGCGTAGCTACTAAGGCTTTCTACGTAGCGACGCTGCCCTTCGGCATAAATAGTGTCAAACGCAAGGCTTGACTTGCCGCTGCCTGACAGGCCAGTAATTACCACTAGCTTGTCACGAGGAATTTCAACACTTACGTTTTTGAGATTGTGCTCACGAGCACCAGTAACACGAATAAACTCTGGCATATTAACTAATTATACCATTTTTTATCAGCAAGTTTCTAGCTACGACTCAAGCTGTCGGGTATACACCACGACGCGGTGGTCATACGTTTGACTGTCGGCTAGCCATTTGCCAGCACATGTCATAAGATTAAGCCCCCGCTCCACGCCCTCGTATGATTGCAATACGGTGCGCATATCAAGTTTCTCGAGCGGCACCGATTCCACATAGACCACCTCATACGCCAGAATCGCACCGCTGCCTTGTTCAAGCCGCACACTATCGCCCGGCTTCAACGTATCCAGATAAGCAAAAACCCCTTTGCGCGTTGCTCCTGACGCATGACCATCAATAAAAACCGCACCCTTCTCGCCCGGCTTCACACCTTCTGCATACCAGCCGGTGTCATCTATATGATAAGGCGCCTGCATGGTGCCATCCATGTTCACTCCCATCGGTAGAATCCGGGCCGCCACCGACAGACGGTTGATATACAAGGCCCGCGGCAGTGATGGCTCTACGGTATAGCGCGCCAGTACGTCATTTGGTAATGTTATTTCCTCTTTCCCCTCTCGCTCGCTTGACCATACACCGTTAGCCACGTCTTGAGCCTGCGTATCAACCCAGTTACTTGCGGCACCCTGCCGATATTTCAGCCAATAGTACGTACTCGCACCACCTGCCGCAATCGTAGCAACTACAAGTATGACCAGTACGCTCCTGCGCCAGGTGCGCTGCCGGCTTAATGAGGTGCTAGCCTGAGGAGGAGATTGGTATCGAGAGATTCTTTTCATATACGCGAAGTGCTTAATTTGCCGTCCTTGTGCTTGATTATAGCAACATCTATTCCATCTATCGTGCTTATCGTTGCATCTCGTGAAGTGCCTCTGTTATATTCAAGCTAGATCAAGGGAATATATGAAAAAACAAGCGCTTATTATCACCATTCTCGCTATTACCATTCTGTTAGCAGAGACAGATCTCTCCAGTGATCTTCTCTTCTTCTTCCTAGTTGGTGCAATCCCCGGCACGAGCTATAGCCTGTCATCAAACACTATGCTTACACTCATCACTATCGCCTCGGGCTTAGTATTATTTCGCCAGCCATTTGTCTGGTCAATCTTCCAGTACAGCGTCAGGACAGTCGGTAGACACCTCAACGACACTAAAGAGCGCCTTTTAAAGCGCCCTCTTGGTCAAATCTAGTCGTCACTCGATTGATCTAGTGTTTCAACGGGCATGATACTCTCAGCCCACAACTGCAATTCCTGGAGGATAAACTGCTTATTCTCATCGCTCTCAGTCGTCGCTAACTTCTGCAGCGCCTTGATAAATCGTGGCAACTGAGCAGTGACACGCTTAGCGCGCCACGCTTCCCAAGCACGCGCCTCCGTCTCGCTCAAGCTTTTAGGGTAACTACGTGCCTTGTAATGAAGCAGCAGAGGGTCGAGCCGCTCGTCATTGAAATCGGGGTGATAATCCGACAACTCACGCTCATCGGCACTGCGTATTGACTGAATCCGAAGACGATCACGGTCATCGACAAAACCATCATATAGTTGCGCCTCAGGATCGGGCGATTTTTCAAAATCAGGTTTATTCTCAAACGCAGTACGGACATTCTCGGCAAAATGTGGCGCCGCCACGAGGGCTGCCTTATGCCTTTCGATCGTCTCAAGATCCAGTGAAACCTTCTCCCATCCGCCTTCCTGCTCAAGCACGCCTAGCGGAGCAACCGCCGGAGACTTATTGAGATGAATTTCTTTAACATTAATTTTTAGGAAATTATCTTCTTGGCGCTCATTCCAAGTTGCGTATATCTTCTGTCGCAACTCATCGGCCGACAACCCTACGCACGATGTCGGATCATAGCGCAGATCGTAAACAATAACACTACCGTTTCGACCAGCCGTCAGCGGAAAGGCAACGGTCGCCTTATTAAACTCCGCATCATAACGTCCGCTCACATAAACGAACGGCTGCTTATTCTCAAGATTAACCAGTTTTTTAACTTCGTTTTTATCACGCATCTTGAGTAAGTACTCATAAAGCTGCGGCTGTTTCGTACGAATCAATCCTGTCACCGCAATCAGCGCTTCAACATCGCTCAACGCGTCATGCGCCTTTAGATGATCGATGCCATTCAGCTTCGTTAGAAGCTCCAGCTTGTTAACCGCCTTACCGTCAATTACAGGCCACTCAATCCCATCTGGGCGCAGCGCACGTGTCATACGCGTCACATCAAGCAAGTCCCAGCGCGAGCGACCATCTTTCCAGGCCCATTCATATGGATCATAGAAGTTGCGCCATAGTAGGTGGCGAATAAATTCATCGTCAAAACGAATGTTATTAAAACCCACTGCAATCGTATCAGGTGTAAAGATTTCGTCCATCAGAAGCTTGGCAAACTCTGCTTCCGTATAACCGTCGGTTACTGTCTGCTGCGGGGTAATGCCAGTCACCATTAAAGCCTCGGGGCTTGGTAACGTATCGTCATTAAGCTTTACAAACAAATTATAAGGCTCGCCAACAGGATTTAGCTCCATGTCAGTGCGCTGACCCGCAAATTGCATAATGCGATCATTGCGTGGATCAAGCCCGCTTGTCTCAAGATCGTAGAAAAAGAATGTTTTACCCATTACCTTCAGTATAACACCGAGAAAGATTAAAGTATTCGGTCAATAAACCACCCAGTAAGAAGGGGGAGTTTTATTGCTCAAGCAACGTGAACTCACGTTCACCGATACGAATGAGGCTTGCGCCCTCGGCGCCCATGCGACGAAGCTCGTGGCTAATGCCCATCTTTTTCATAATGTCACGAAGACGATTCACAGCTTCGTAGTTGTCTAAATTAGTACGACGAGCAAACTTCTCGATCTTATCGCCGCTCACAACATACACCTGCTCGTCTTGATCAAGAGCAACAGTCCACGCTTCGGCTAGCTGACCCTCACTCAGGCCAATTACCGGAAGGTCTTCGCTATCCTCATCCTCTTCAAGCGCTTCGCGCTCCAGTGCACGCGCCGCTTGCACCTTAGCACGCAAAGCACGTAAGACTTCAATCAAGCCCTTATGCGCATTGGAAGAAATCGCAAAGATTTCAGCATCCTTACCTGCAACCTCACGGACGGCGTCTGTTTGCATTTGAATAATATCGTCATCAAGGCCTTCGGTTTTTGTCAAAGCAATCACTTCTGGACGATTCAACAGCTCAGGACTATAAGAGGCAAGTTCCATTCGAATTGTTTGATATGCCTTAGCAATATCATCAGTGTAGGCATCAATCAGGTGCAATAGCACCGCTGTACGCTCAACGTGACGCAAGAAAGCATCGCCAAGCCCCTTCCCCTGGCTCGCACCCTCAATAAGCCCCGGGATATCAGCAACGAGGATAGCCCCATCGTCTACATTGGCAACACCAAGGTTAGGCGACAGCGTTGTAAAGGCGTAGTCGGCAATTTCCGGACGAGCATTGCTTACCACCGACAGGAATGTCGACTTTCCTGCATTCGGGAAACCGACGAGACCGACGTCAGCAAGAAGCTTGAGCTCGAGCTCCGCTTCATAAACATCGCCCGGCTCACCTAGCTCGGCCATACGAGGCGTCTGGCGTACCGATGACTTAAAGTGTGCATTACCAAAGCCACCATCACCGCCCATAGCGACAACAACGCGTTCACCATTCCTTGTCAGATCAGCAATAACCTTACCGTCACGCTTAACAAGCGTACCCATCGGCACCTTCACGATCAGATCATCACCCGACTTGCCACGGCGGTTGGATTTACTGCCATTGGCACCATGCTCAGCCTTGAGCTCCGGCTTGTAGCGGAAATCCACCAAGGTATTCAGATTCTCGGTTGCCTCAAAAATAACGTCACCGCCTTTGCCGCCGTCGCCGCCATCTGGGCCACCTTTATCGACATAGATTTCATGACGAAAGCTCACTGCGCCATTGCCGCCTTTGCCTGCCTGAATAAAAACTTTTGCTGTATCTACAAACATCTTTAGATCATTATAGCAAAATCGCCCCTGTTAAGATAGGGGCGATCAGATAAGCATGAAAAGTTGGGTTTAGTGGATGTAGGAGTAGGCGCCAACGTTGCCAGCAGGAATGATGCGGCCAGACACGATATTGAAGCCACCACCAACGACATAAGCGTTCATTTCACTGATAGCTAAGTCGCCGTTTGGTCGGATCTCTTCGACTATACCAACGTGGCCATAGTAACCACTGCGGTCCTGAATGACTGCACCTACAGACGGCGTACCGTTAACGACGTAACCGTTAGCCGCCGCACGTGATGCCCAAGTATTAGCATTGCCAAGGCTATTATCAATACGAAGACCAAGTTCTACACGGCGGTCATAGACATAGGCAGTACAGTTACCATAAGCATAGCCATTACCACTGTACATTGGGGTACCAACCTTGATGCGCCATGTGTCACCACCAAACCCAGCGCCATAGCTTGCACGGTATGTAGTGGTTGTAGTAGGAGCGGTAGCACGCGGGGCTACGTAGCCAGGGCGTTCATTGTTTGGTAGATTACCGCCAGGAATAATAATTCGCGTGCCGACACCCAGCCCATTTAGCTCAAGGTCATTGAAAAGTACGATATCCGCAGCGCTTGCGCTATATTTGCTCGCGAGGCTTTCAACCGTGTCACCATTTTTAACAGTGTAGAGTACGCCGTTGACTGGAAGAATCTCTAGCTGACGACCTGGTTCAAGTGCATCAGACGATAAGCTATTTGCCCACTTAATCGTGTCAGCAGAGACACCGTATTGCTGCGCAAGCGCGCTAACAGTGTCACCCGCCTGAGTAGTGTGGTGACGCATCTTACGGTCGCTGGCTGTCGGCTGGACAATCTGCGGCTTAGTAATTACATTGTTTGTACTCGTTTGCGCTAACTCACTCTCCACACTGAGAGAAATTGATAGGCTGGCAAGGTTAGGTGCTACGGCAAGGCTCGCACGTTCAGCGATCTGTGCGGCAACATTTGTCGCTACCAATTGGTCAATCGATGGCTGCTCGCGTAGTGTCGCTTGAGTCAGCACTGCAGGTTGCGCATTAACTGCATTAGCAACGCCATCATCGATCTGCTGAGGCGGCTGGTAGCCAATTGCCACCATAGACATAACTAGCAAGAAAACACCGGTATATGCCGCAACTGTTGTCGACTTAGGGCCACGCACACGTCGCTTATGAGCGATTTGGGGACGAGGTAATACCTGCTGTCGTAATTGGGCAATTGTGGCTTGAGATGAACTCGCGCCAGCTGGTTGATTACGAATAATCGTTCTCCTGCCATCGCATTACTGCAAAGGCGTCTACCTTACTCTGTCTTTCTTCTTGTTTCAAGAACGGGGTACTTTTGTCGACCGATTTCATTAAATGATATTAGGTGAAAAGTTCTTAGTTCTGTACCCGTACGACATTTGTCGGTAGGCTCATGTATGGACCATCTTCCCACTCGCACATGAAGCTTGTCGGCTTCATTAGTAGTTGATCGCATAAATGTGCTGTACTTCATTTTAGCAAGCGTTGCAAGAAGTGTCAATTTATTTTATAAAATATTAATATTGTCAAATTTCTAAGGGATTGCACATTTAACATGACAGTAGTTTTTAATATTCGCCTGATGCTCCTCGTCTGTTCGACCGAAATAAGTCACATCGTCATCACCACTGAGGAAATAGATATAGTCATTATCAGCAGGATTTGCAACCGCAGCTAGTGCGCCGACACTCGGCACAGCAATTGGTCCAGGCGTCAGTCCAGGGTATTTACGAGTATTGTACGGGGTATCTACTTCTACGGTGCGAGACTCACCAATCTGGTCAGCGCCGTAATAAGCGGTCACATCAGACCCTAGTGGCATATTCATTGCTAAGCGATTGTAAAACACCTGAGCCACCTGTCGCTGATCTTCACTTGCTTCATTGGCGTTTGCCGCGCTCACCTCTCTCTGTACGATGGAGGCCAGAATTATCCCCTGATAGAGAGTGAAGCCTCGCTGCTTAAGCGGTTCAATAATGTTCTGAGCAAGAATCTTCTCATAGTACACATCAAATACGTGACTTAAGATATCTTCTACTGTCGCATCGCTGCTAAACGCATAAGTCTCACCGTAAACATACCCTTCTAAGCCCGCCTCGGCCGGCTTGCCTTCGAATAACGCATCACTTGCTACCCCGCGGGCAGCGTACGACTTAGAGAGGGCCGCTTCGATCTCTTGTTTAGTGTAGCCTGCGCGCAGCAGAACTGATGTTACATCCGTTTTTTTATTTTCCGGCGTGTCAGTAGTGTCGCGCAGTGTTGCGCCAGGATAGAACGTGATAGATATCATATCCGTACGCCCTGAGGTAAGATGACCAATGATTTCGGGAGTCGACTCGCTCGGAGACAAACTATACGCACCCGCTTGCAGCTGGTTACGTACGCCATTTATTCGAGTATAGAGATCGAAGGCCAGCGTACTACGGATAAGCCCCTTGTCGTAGAGAACTTGCCCGATCTGAGTAGGGCCGCTCCCGCTTTTAACAGATAGGCGGACATGCGACTCATTATTTCGATCGACTGGAGTGAGGGCCTGGAAGTACCACACGGCCGCTCCGGCCGCGAGCAAGAATATGGCAAAAAGAAGACCAATCAATGACCACAAAACAATCTTTCGTTTTGATCGTTTTGACACGGGCTTATCGCTAGGCGCGAGGGACTCTTCGGTCTCAGTATTCGTAGGCGCGGCAATTAAATCGACAGGCGCGTCCCCGTCCCCTACAAGTGGCAGCACATCCATGCGCCGCTCTTCCGACTCTGGCTGCGCTGTAGTAGGACGGCGCGGTGGTCGAATATCTCCATTCATTATAGTAGCTCCAGGTAATCTTGCAGGATCAAAGTTGCCGCTTCTGCATCAATGTCACCTTTGCTATATGCCCTACCCGATGCCTTGAGGCGCTGCTCAGCAAGAACGCTGGTCAGAGACTCGTCTTGGAATACAAGTGATGGCGCAAAGCCCTTGAGTGCGGCAGCGACATTTTCAACGTACTCCGTCTGTGCCGTTGGCTCACCTGATTGATTTCGCGGATAACCAATAACTAGTACTGCTACCCGCTCATCCTCGACTAATTGCCTAATTCGCTCAATCTCCGTCCCATCAACCACCAGTGTAGTCAGCGGGATTGCTAGACGCACCCCTGTGTCACCTTTTGCAACACCAATACGGCGTTCACCGATATCAAGAGCTAGGAGGTTTTTACTTGTCATTACTGAGCTTGAATTCCACACTGATACGCTTAACATCGTTTGGCGTTGAGGTCACCCAGAATGGCGAATATTCAACGTCCACACTTTCAACCCCTTGGATTGCCTCAAGACTTGCCTGAATGTCACCGTAGCGCTTGCCAGCCGCCAGCTCTTTCACCTCATCATCACTGATTTTGGGACCGATCTTAGCACTAGCAACCAGGTTGGCACCAAACTTACCGCCGTCAACCACACTAATATTTGACAGTTTCGCTTCACCGCTACCATTATCGTACACGCGCTGATCATCTTTATCTTTGAGCTGCGCTTTAAAGTAATCATCTAGGTACATTTTGAGTTCTGATTTTGCCACCGCACTAAGTGAGTATGTTACAGAACTCGTTAGTCGCGCTTTGCCATCAGTTGACTCCTGGTCAACCGCTGGAGCTGATGATGGATTTGCTTGATCAATCTTGAAGCTCTGGTCAACAACGACAAAGGTGCCATCGAACTGCTTTGCGAGGTCCCTCTTTATGTCATCTGTTTTCTGTTCGGCTAGTTGCTCTGTCGCTTTCTGTACGTCGTCAGCACTCACAACTGTCACAGTCTTCTTGCTACCACCGGCCATGTCGGTACCATTTGCGTTTACACCACTAACACTTGAGGTATACCCTCGCGCAGAGAGGTTGTAGTTATCACCAATGTCAGTTGCCTGCACCGCAACAGTCGCTGAGCCAGGATCAAAACCGCTCGGGGTCAACTGGGAAGTCAGTGTTGCAGCCTGAGTACTAACAAATGTAAGGCCGCTCGCAGTAAACTCCGTACCCGCAGGGACGGTGACAGGCGTCGCCGAAGGACTCGTGCGTGTCAGCTTCATACTACCCGTCGCCTTGTTGCCAACGTCTTTTTTACCCGTCGCCGCAAACTCAACGGTTTGATCCTTTTTAGTCTGCTTCGTCGTGCTTTTTAGAAGACCCTCCTGAAGCGTCGTAGTCGCAGCCGGATCGAGCGTTACTCGGGCATTGACCGGTGTATCGGTAGTGCGTGCCGCAATCACCACGTTAGCTCGTGGCGCAAAGAAAATCGCCCACACCAAGAAACCAATCAAAACAAGACCGCCGGCTCCAATTAGTAGCAGCTTTTTGCGGAAGCTATCAAAATTAGGCACTTTGACACCGCTCTTAGTACGAACAGGTCGTGAGCGCACCGGTACTGTCCTGCCTCCCTTTTCTTCGGCGGCATTTTCACGCACCGCCTCATCAACCGCAGGGCTGACTGCCGTAAAGGCTGTACCACGATCGGCCGTACGCGCCAACTCACCAACTGGTAGTTGGCTACCGTCGATAATATCCTCCTCGATATCGGCATCCTCATCAGGTGCAGCTCCAATTTCGGGCTTACTCTGCAAATTTTTGGCAACCGGAATTTTTGCAGCCGCAGCAAGTGCAGTAAGCGCACCGTTGGTTGTAATCAAAACAAGGTGTTTACCGCTTTGTGTCGTCGTGCGGCTAAGCAGACGCAGATTGACTGCGCTCTGAAGAACTCCGATACGCTTTGGCGGCACAAGCACAACGATTTTCTCACGGGACTGCTTAACCTTCCCGATAATAGCCGTGATGTCGTCCTCGACATCGATGTAAATAATATCTTTATTCATTGTTTATATTCTAAGCAAACGATTAAGTTTTTCCTTGATACTATCGGCGCCTTGATTCCCTATCATTGTATCATAGCCAACCCGGAGCAAGCCCATGGCGGTAATGTACGTATGGTCATTAGCGGCCCCAGTCGCATCTTCAATGCCAATCACTTCACTTGGTGCAATATGCTGAACGGTCGGGCGCTTGGTAAATGGCAAGTCCTTATACCAATCGCGCTTCGAAAGAGCCTCCACAAGCTGATCCAGACTCGCACCACCGCCACAAAGGAGGATGCGATTCGGCAAATGATCAACGGAGTCAAATTCGCTAAGCGCCAACTCAACACCAGAGAGCCACACGTCTAGCGTCTTATCGACAATCTGCTCCGCACGCTTCTGTACGGCTGGCTTCAGCTTTTCGTGATTAAGATTTACTTTAAGCTTCTCGGCGTCATCATAACTCAGGTCCATTTCGCTCGCGAGAGTGCGTGTAAAGCTGCGTCCACCGATGCCAAACATCTTGGTACCCTCGACGCCACCATCGTTAACGACCGCAATGTCCGTCGTACCGCCACCGACATCGGCCAAAATTGCCGTAAAGTTGCTACTAGCATCATTGCCTAGCACCGAACGACTTACTGCAAACGGTTCTGCCGCTACCGCAACCAGCTCAAGCGCCAGCTCATCAGCAACACGCTCCAAAGCGCCAATATGTACCATAGGAGCAAAGGCGGTATAGATCTGCACAGAAACGTCCTTGCCCTGGAAGCCGATCGGGTTACTGACCTTGTAGCCGTCAATATGAATACTGACGAGCGCCGAGTTGACCAATTTAACTTCGACATCCTCGTTGCCAGTCTCGAGGGCGATTTGCTTCTGCGCCTTTTCCTGCGCACGCTCCTGCACCTTCTCGATAATAAATTCCATTTCGGCTACGTCGAGCGGGCGGTCAGGTTGTGGTCGGCGGTAGCGAATAGTATTCGTGACGCCCTTGACCAACTCACCGGCAATACCGATCACAACTCGCTTTGCCTGTAAACCAGCCTGATCTTCAGCTTCAGCAAGCGCCTCTTCGCAGTTGCGCACCACACCGGCAATATCAGCGATAGCGCCGGAGTGCATATCACTCAGCTCCTGGCGTGTGCGGCCAACGCCAACAATCTTGAGCGTTTCACCGTCAAGCTTGGCAATCAAAGCCTTTACGAATTCCGTACCGATATCGAGCGCGACAACATAATCATCGTTTGCGTGTTCTTTTGACCGAAGTCGAAGTGAATCAAAAACCATAAGTACATTTATTATATCAAACCCTACCAAGAGCCCCAATGGATCACTGCTGTATTTTCGACGGTCATTATAGTATTTAATTAAAAAGCCGCCCACTACTTAGGGGCGGACTTTTATACTCACGTAAAAATTAAACGAGAATTGCCTTAATACGGCGCACGCCAGCAGAACTCGCTTCTTCCTTGGTAATCTTAAACTTCTTACCGCCTTCAAATAGCTCAAGAGTGTGATCCACATGAGGGCCGCCACAAATCTCAAAGCTATACGGACTGTCGGCATCGTCAGCTAGCATCTGATACACCTTGACCGTCTCGCCATAGCGATCACCAAACTGGCCAAGCGCACCTTTTTCATTGATAGCTACATCGGTTGGATACTCTGCAAAGCTTACCTTGAGGTCTTTTGCAATCTCTTCGTTCACGATTCGCTCTACTTCATCAAGTTGTTCGCGGGTGACTTTTTCTGTATGGGAAAAGTCGAAGCGCAGGCGCTCTTCGGTAATATTGCTACCACGCTGAACTACATGATCCCCCAGGACGTCACGCAGCGCCTGGTACATAAGATGCGTTGCCGTGTGATACTTCTTATGCTGCAAGGTCTGACCGCCGAGGCCACCCTTAAAGACACCCTTGGCAGCGGTCTGTGAGCGCTGGCGCTGCTCAGCCATCTTGTCATCAAACTCGTGGCGCCAGTTGTCACTAAGTTGAATGTCTTGCTTATAGGCTTCTTCGGTAGAAAGCTCCACCGGGAAGCCGTAGGTGTCGTAGAGTGTGAAAAGTTCCGCACCTGTCAGACCTTCTTTTGCAAACTTTGTCAGCTGCGCAAGACCTTTACGGAGTGTCTGGCGAAAGACTTTTTCTTCTTTCACGAGTACAGCAATCACTTCGTCGCGCTGCGCCTTCACCTCAGGGAAGTCAGCTTCGTACATGTCAGCAATCACCGGCACAACTTCTTGAAGGAAATTCTGCTCGATACCCAAATCGAAGCTATAGCGAATCGCACGGCGCAGTAGACGGCGCATTACATAGCCCTGCTCTTTGTTGCTTGGCACGCAGCCGTCAACCGCAAGGAAAGTCGCGGCACGCAGGTGATCAGCGATCACACGCATGCTTTCAGTGTGACTTTCATACTTTTTACCGCTAAGGTCTTGGAGTTTTTCAACAATTGGCCACATGAGGCTAATTTTAAAGACGTCTGGGTCGCCTTGCTTAGCCGCAGCAATGCGCTCAAGGCCAGAGCCGTGGTCGATATTTGGCTGCTCAAGCGGCTCAAACTGACCTTCGGCCACCTTGCGATACGCCATGAAGACATTATTGCCGATTTCCATAAAGCGACCGCAGTCACAGTTCGGGTGACAGAATTCACCGTAGCTTGGGTCGTGCGGTGTACCGAAATCATAGAACATTTCACTATCCGGACCACAAGGATCGCCGATCGGTGTTGTCTCCGGCTTGCCGTTACGGCTCCACCAGTTTTTACTGCCGTCATAGTAGAAGATGCGCTCACCTTCCTTAATACCACGGGCATAGCCCTCTTCTTCGGAACCAATCTCAGCCTCACCAGTGCTCAGCCCCTTCGCCTCAAACAGACGCTTCCACACCTCGGCCGCCTCTGTATCTTTGGCAATACCATATTCTGGTGCACCAATAAAACAGGTGACATACAGACGGCTCATGTCGAGCTTCACAACCGTGTCGAGAAACTCAAACATCCATTCGACTTGTTGTTCTTTAAAGTAATCGCCCATGCTCCAGTTGCCCAGCATCTCAAAGAATGTTGTATGACGATTGTCGCCAATGTCATCGATATCTTGGGCACGTAGGCAAGTTTGGCTATCAGCAATGCGCTTGCCCTCTGGATGAGCCTCACCAAGCAGGTAAGGGATCATTGGTTGCATACCGCTGCCAGTAAAGAGTGTTGTTGGGTCGCCAGTTAGAACTAGCGGGGCGCGCTTCACGACCGCGTGCTGGCGCTCGGCGAAGAACTTAAGGTATTCATTTCGGATGTCTTGGGCGTTCATATCTTACCTATTATAACAGATAACGAGACAGCTCGCCGGGGTAGCGCCAGTCGGAACCACTAGCTGACCTCGACGTAGTAATTCATTTGATAGGTGCTCCAATAGCCCGTATTGTCGCAGCCTGTCAAAGCCGCCGGTAGCGCCTGGCCAGTCGGCTCACCTTCTAATCGTGCAAGAAGGATCGTACGTGTCGCAGGACTACCGCAGTTTATCTTTAAGTACCCCGAGCATCCCGACACCTCGCCGGCATTACACCTAGGGTCGCGAATGCCTGTCGAGGTATTTAAGTAACCGGCATCGGATAGCACTCTTGGTATCGTCGGACTGCCGCCATTGACCCACCCCTGCCCATTACTCGCACCGCCACCAGTGGTGATGTAGTTGTCGTTATCGATTTTGTAAAGCCGAATCACCTTCGCAAGATCATTAAGATTCTGCTTACGCTGTGTATCCCTGGCCCGCTGCTGAATACCATTAAACGCCACGATAGTAATAGCCGCGAGAATCGCAATCACCACAATGACGATAAGAAGCTCGACAATTGTAAACCCTTTTTGTTCTGCCCACCTTTTTTGCATATCTTCCCCTAATGGTATCGTGGCGCCAAAAAAAGCGCAACCAATATATCCACCAGTCTAGACTATAATACCGCCACCAAGACAGGTGTCCTGGTCATAAATAACAATTGACTGACCACTCGCCACGGCTCGCTGCTCATCGCGCAACACCAGCTCAACGGCACCGTCTCGACCATAGCTAAGGTCTGCCTGTATTAGTGGCGCACGGTGACGGACACGCACCTGATACGTTCCCACCTGCGGCACTTCGTTAATCCAGTGCACCGCACCTAGCTGAACATTCGTTTTCCAGAGAGCCTCATTATTAAGGTCAGTAGTGACATAGACTTTATTCTTTGCCATATCTTTACCAACCACATAGTACGGCAAGCCGCCACCAAGGTCGAGGCCATGACGCTGACCTAGCGTGTAGAAAATTGCACCATCATGATGGCCGAGCACCTTGCGTGTCTGAATATCAATAATTTCACCTGGCACCTGCTCAACATACTGACCCAAGAACTCACGAATACCGATCTTACCGACAAAACAAATCCCCTGGCTATCTTTTTTTGCCGCCGTAAATAAACCGCGCACCTCGGCCATCTTGCGTACTTCTGGCTTTGTGTAGCCACCAAGCGGAAAGAGTGTCTTATTTAAAGCAGCGCCTGTCACGCGATACAAGAAGTAGGTTTGATCCTTGTTCGTGTCGGTCGCCATCTTGAGTCGGCCGTCCTCCACCTGAGCGTAGTGCCCGGTCGCAATCATATCAGCGCCATCTTCAAGAGCGGCTTCCAAGAAGAGTTTGAATTTTACCTCTTGGTTGCACATGATATCAGGGTTTGGTGTTCGTCCAGCCTTATACTCTTCGATCATATAGTCAACAACCTTTTGACGGTACTCGGTCTCAAAATCAAAGACTTTAAAATCAATGCCAAGCTGCACAGCGACACGCTTAGCGTCGGCCAAATCATCAGCCCACGGACAACGCATACCAGGCAAATCCTGCGTCCAGTTCTTCATATATACACCGGTCACTTGATGACCGGCTTCAACGAGCAGCGCAGCAGTCAAGCTACTATCAACACCACCGCTCATTCCTACATAAACATGTGCCATCAGCGCCCCTCCTCAGCATAAAAAACGATGATCTTCACGAGCTCTGAAATCGCCAGATACCAGCCCGAAGGAGTAAGCCACCAAAAAGGCGACCACTGGCCATCAGTATCAACAGGATGACTACGCACCGCCGCGCCAGAAGATCGTGCGTTAAATTCTAATCCGGCACGACGCTGATGGTATCCAGAGGTCACAAGAATTACATCTTTTACGCCAATAATTTCAAAAAGATCATGAGAATTGGTCGCATTTTCCTTGGTCGTCTCGCCATACTCCTCAAGAATAATGTCTTCCGGTGGCACGCCCGCCGCTTCGGCTTCACGACTCATAGCTGCAGCGTTACTTGGACCAGACTTATCTAATGCCGCTCCCGAAAAGATTAGCTTGTCAGCCCAGCCCGCCTTGTAAAGCTTCACAGCTTCTGTCGTACGCGCACTCGTATCGCCGCCACTAATGGCAACGATCGCATCGGCGCGGCCACAAGACGGCTTTGCACTTGGCTGCAATTCACATCCCGAAAGATCATTTGGCGCAAGATACGCCCCGATACCCGTAACCAATAAAATAAAGGCAATGACAGCAATCAAGAGAGTCTTCATGACTGAATCCTCGCTTTTTCCCGCGTAATTTCTTGGATCAGTATGTCGGCAGCCTTCTGCACGTTTTCGGCTGTTGATAGATGTCCTAGCGTAAGGCGTAAGCTGCCGTCGGCCACTTCTGGCGCCAAGCCTATTGCCGTTAAAACATGAGAGCGCGTACCCTTATTAGCGGCACACGCACTGCCGGTTGCGACCATTACGCCACGCATCTCAAGCGCAAATACTAAACGCTCCGCGTCAACACCCGGGAATGAGATATGTAAGTGACCTGACAAGCGACGCTTCTGACTGCCCGAAATCACTGCATCCGGAAATGCGTTAATCAAACGCTGCTGTAAGTTATCACGCATCTCGGCAAGTCGCTTTGCCTCATAAGCGCGGTGCGATTCAGCAAGCTCCATTGCTTTAGCAAAACCAATCGTCCCGGCAACGTTTTCAGTCCCACTCCTTAGTCCGCGCTCTTGGCCACCGCCAACAATCACCGGCGTCAGACGCACATGACTCGCTGTCCATAGAAGACCAACCTGCTTTGGGCCATACACCTTACCGGCGTTTAGGGTCAACAGATCCACCCCTAGGCGCGAAACATGCACATCAAGCTGACCAGCCCCCTGTGACGCGTCGCTATGGAGATACAGTGGCGTCATATCACCTGCCGCAAGACGTCGCTCACGCTCGCGTTTGATTACTGCGGCGATTTCACGGAGTGGCTGAATTGTACCTAGCTCATTGTTTGCAAGTGCAATACTCACAAGCTGCGTGTCTGGCTGAATAGCC
>CAMPGV010000004.1 GCA_946885745.1 uncultured Candidatus Saccharibacteria bacterium
ATATAGCACCTCAGGGTTGTGGTTGCGGACACCACCTGAACAGATTTCGTAGCCGTTCATAACCATGTCATACTGGTCTGCCACGATCGATAGCTTGTCATCAGCCTCAAGTGCTGCGGCACCGCCACGCGGCATGCTAAATGGGTTGTGGCCGAAGTCGAGTTTTTTAGCTGAATCATTCCACTCGTAGAATGGGAAATCAACTACCCAGGCAAGAGCGACTTTGTTTGGATCCTTCAAGCCGAAGTAAGCTGCAAATTCGTTACGCAAGCGCCCCAGTACCTTGTTGGCGGTTGCGCGGGTATCAACACCGAAGAAGATGGCGTCACCTTCATTTGCACCCAGTTTATCCTGGATTATTGCCAGTTCACTATCAGACAAGAACTTCGCAATTGGCGAGACGGCGCTGAGCTGACCTTCAGCCATTTCGTACTTAATGTACGCCAAGCCACCAGCACCTTCACTCTTCGCAATATCTGTAAAATCATCAATTTGCTTGCGGCTCAAGCTAGCACCGCCTTCTACGCGAATCGCCTTCACGACACCGCCGCTCGTGAGGGTATTTTTGAAGACACCGAATTCCGTGCCCGCCAGCTCTTCGGAGAGATCGATGAGCTCCATGCCGAAACGCAGGTCAGGCTTGTCAGAACCATAGCGATCCATCGCTTCTTGGTATGGGATACGAGGAATCTCCTCATTAACCAGTTCTTTGCCGGCAAAATCAGTTACCAGACCCTTGATGAGTGGCTCCATTGTCGAGCGCACTTCTTCACCGTCATCAACAAATGACATTTCAAGGTCAAGCTGATAAAACTCACCGTAAAGGCGGTCGGCGCGTGGGTCTTCGTCGCGGAAACAGGCCGCCAGCTGGTAGTAGCGCGAGACACCACCTACCATCAGGAGTTGCTTGAACTGCTGTGGCGCCTGAGGTAGCGCATAGAAGTTACCCGGGTGAACACGTGACGGAATCAGAAAGTCACGGGCACCTTCGGGGCTTGAGTTGGCGAGGATCGGAGTCGCAACTTCAGTAAAGTCACGGGCTTCCATGTAACCTCGCATGTAGCGGTAGAAATCTGCGCGAGCCTTGAGCATGTTTTGCATTTTTGGACGGCGCAGGTCGAGGTATCGGTACTTAAGACGCAGCTCTTCACTAGCCATGGCATCACCTTCAATTTGAATTGGGAGTGGCTCGGCACGGTTTAGGACCTGGAGGCTCTCGACTTTCAGTTCAACTGAACCGGTTGCAAGGTGAGGGTTCTTCAGATGTTCCTCGCGCTCACGCACCAGACCGGTCGCTGCGATGACGTATTCCGAACGCAAACCTTCAGCTTGGGCGAACGCCTCAGCCGCTTCCGGTTGAATCACAAGCTGCACGACACCGCTGTGATCGCGAAGATCAATGAAAATCAAACCACCGTGGTCGCGGCGAACATTCACCCAGCCCTTTACGGTTACTGTTTCGCCAATTTTCAGAGAAGTTTCGTGTGCGGTTGTACGTGTCATATCTCACTTATTCTACCACTGTTAGAGTAAAACGGCCACCTCTAGCGACCGAAGAGCATTGCGACGATGTCATTAAGGGTGACAACACCCACCGTCTCACCTTCACCGTTTTCGACAATCAATAAGTGCTGGTGAGTCTTCAAGAAACGCTTAAGAGCGTCACGTAGTAGAGCCGTTTCTGGGATGCGCTCGACCTGTGGAATCATAGCTTTCTCTGCGGTAATAGAACGTTTACTGTCGAGCGAAAGAAAACTGCCGATCGATAACACCCCGATAACATGATCAATACCGCCGTTTGTCACCGGAAAGAAGCTGTGGCCAGTCTTGTGAAGGTCGTCGAGCACTAGGGGCCCAAGTAGCTCACGCCGGTCAATCGTATCAATCTCCCCCTTTGGCGTCATCACTTCGCTAACGACATGCTGATCAAAATTAAGACTATGCAACAGGAGCGCTTGCTGCTCATGATTGAGATGAGCGCCAGCCTGGTCAATAATATGCGCCAACTCTTCTTTAGAGCCCGCCTGTACCTTTACGCTTGCCTGATGATGGCCGCGCAGCAACACCCCTACGTGCGGTAACTTCTCAAGATAGTGCAGCAGGGTGGGCTCATAGCGATCATAGAGACGTCGCCCTGAATGCACAGCAACGGGAGTGCGACTAAGCACCGGCTGCAGCAGAATCACTAGAACGGTCAGCAGTATAGCCCAGCCCCAGCCAAACGCCCCAACAGCCAGCCCAAAGCTTGCCGCAAAGAGTACGAGGCGCTTAGCCTGAAGGACCCCCTCGATATCAGCCGCTAATTGCTGACGACGCAGAAGTGCTGTCGCCCGACTATCGCCTTGACGCGACCGGCGCTCCAGCTCGTAATGACTGAGTGTCGTCGCATGAATCCGCACAGCCGACAAAACGACAAAGCCGCCGACCGCAAGAATAGACAAGATACCAAGGAGTATCGACATGATAAGTTTCATTGTACCTTAGCCGTGCTTGCCCCGCCACCACTTATCTACTACACTATGTATAGTAATCATAAGGAGTATTATGAGTAGAAACGCATGGCTGATATTTGTTGCTGTAGTAATCTTACTGCTAGGTGGCTTAATTTATCTTTCGAATAAAAATAAAGTTGCCATTGATACGAGTACGATCAATACCGCAACCGTCCAGAAAGCGTCTGACCAGTCGGGTAATATCGCTGACCACGTCTTTGGCAAACCCGATAGCAAAGTTGTCTTTGTAGAGTACGGCGACTTCCAGTGCCCAGGCTGTGGTGGCGCTCACCCAACCATTAAGGCACTAACCGAAAAGTACGAAGGCCAACTGACATTCGTATTCCGTAACTTCCCTATCACCAGTATTCACCCCAACGCTCGTGCAGCCGCTGCTGTCGCCGAGGCTGCCGGCCTCCAAGGCAAGTACTGGGAGATGCACAATAAGCTCTTTGAGAGCCAAAGTGCTTGGGAGAACCTAGCGAGTGACAAGCGCACTGATTTCTTTTCTAGCTACGCGAGTGAGCTTGGCCTAGATACCAATAAGTTTAAAGAAGACGTTGCTGGCGCAAGTGTCAACCAAAAGATCACCTTCGACCAAGCGCTTGCTAAAAAAGATAAAGTTAACTCAACTCCAACCTTCTACTTAAACGGTAAGCTCGTTTCTCAAGAAACTTGGGGTGACGAAGCGAAGCTTGAAAAGGCCATCACCGACGCGCTCACGGCGGAAGGCATCGCTCTCCCTGTAGCTGAATAGAATCAGTACCAATAAAAAATCACCCCGGTGCCTTGGGGTGATTTTATTTTTGAGGGATGAAATCTCGGGGAGAGATTTCGTAAGTGTTAACACACTTTAATGTGCGATATACAGTTGCCATTCGGCAGGCACCACATCCACTGCAATCTTTTTGCGTCGTGATGACACAAATTCGACGGCTATTGGCATGGGTTTGGTTGTACTCCTTGTACTATGTACAGCCTCACGCGCTTCGACCTTTAAAATTGCTTTTTCCGTGTTTTGGCGCGAGACACATCATTTATACTACCAAACCTATGTTGGCACGTCAAGATTGGCGCGACACTGATCACGCTACTGTTTCCTATCCTACCCGAGCATGAGCGGCATGACAAGAGACAATACGGAGAAATGTAAATTGTACAATGAAGGCTGACTTATTCGAGGCCTGGCGTACCATCATGGCTACCACGGAGCGGCCGTTCTTTGATGTAGAGCGCTGCAATAAGCGCCGCAAACATCAACCCACCCGCTACTAGGAAGATCCGGTGGATCGCATCACTAAAGCTTTCCGTTACCTTTTCGCTAAAGGCGTCTTGCTGCGCAGCAAAGCTTGTTAGCTCCTTCGCCTGCAGGCTCGCCGGGAGCTGCGCCTGGGCAAGACTATTCTCCACACCGTCTCGAATCACATCCTGTTGAGCGTTAAGCTGCAGGACCGCATTGGCATCAATTTCCGCAGGCAACACTTGACTCGCAGCAGGCGATTGGCGCAGTGTCTCGATGTATGCGTCTTTGTTGACATCGCCAATCCCCGAAGCAACACCAACCGTTAGAATACCGCTCATCAGAGCCGTACCGATCGTAGAGCCGAGGCCGCGGAACAATTGGCTGCTGGATGTGGCCGCACCCAAATCACGCTGTTCAAATTCATTCTGAACCGCCAAGTTGAGGATAGGCATACTCATGCCGAGGCCCAGACCAATAAAGACCATGATAATTGCCTCATGCCAGTAAGGACTGTCTGGCGTCAACAACATCAGCGAGAGAACGCCGGCACCGGCCAGAGCAAAGCCACCGATAATGAATCGCTTATATTTACCAATCTTAGACACGACGATACCAGTTGTCGTCGACGTGAGGGTCATGCCCGCCATCATCGGGAGAAGCATGAGACCGGCAGTAGTCGCATCGGCTCCAAATACCTGCTGGTTAAACTGCGTGAGGTAAATAATAGCACCTAGGAATGCAGCCCCAAATAATGTCGCGGCAATCATAACGCTCGTAAATGTTTGGTTCGCAAAGAAACGTAGCGGGATGATCGGCTGCGCAGCACGACGCTCAGCAAAGACAAATAACGTCGCCGCGATAGCCGCAATACTATACAGGGCAATACGAATAACATCGAGTGATACACCTTGCGCTACTAGCCCTTCAAAAACAGTTTCAGGGTTATCTACCGCTAGTACAAGCGAGGCAAGAGCGAGAGTAATCCAGAGAGCCCCAAAGTAGTCGATAATCGGTTTCTTTTCGTGACGGATTGCCGGACAATACCGAGCAATGACAAAGGCCGCAAAGATACCGATTGGAATATTGATAAAGAATGTCCAGCGCCAGTCAGTCATGACGCCAAAGACATTGTGCCCATCCGTCAAGAAACCGCCCAGAAGCGGCCCAACTACTGAAGCCAGCCCAAAGACCGCCGCAAACACCCCTTGCCACTTACCTCGCTCGCGCGGCGTAAAGAGGTCGCCAATGATCGTAAAGGCATTGGCTGTAATAATACCGCCGCCAAGCCCCTGCAGAGCGCGAAACAGAATAAGTTGATCCACATTCGCCGCAATACCACTAAGAAGCGAGGCAACGGTAAAAAGAATCACACCAGTGAGCAGTACTGGGCGGCGGCCGAACATATCCGACATCTTACCGGCAATTGGCACCGATACCGTACTAAAGAGCAAGTACGCCGTTACGACGAGACCAAGACTGCCGAAGCTATTGAAGTCTTTAACAATCTGTCCAAGCGCCGTCGAGATAATCGTCTGGTCGAGAGCAACAAGAAAAAGACCGCTCATGACAGCAATCATGACAATAATTTTTTGGCGCATGGAAATATGGTGAAGCATGAGGCTCCCTTCTGTTTACGTGGTTATTAGTTATCCTTGAGGACGGAACGTAGCTCGGCGACGTGCTCGCCCATCTTGTCGACCATTTCCTGCATACGCGCTTCAGTGACGAAGCTAATCGCATTTTTCTCAGGCAGGTACAGAGCGATCATCTTATCACCTGGCGTCAGCTGCATCTTCTCGCGGACATCAGCCGGAATAACAACCTGACCTTTCGGGCCAATTGTTACTGTACCGGCGAGTTGAATATGCATTTTACCGCTCTGTGTCATGTATTACATGTTATACAAGTTATACACGTGCGTCAAGTTGGCAACTGGAGGATGGCGAGCGAGTGTTCAACTTTTATTGTCGCCTGATGGCCCTGTAGCCACTCATCGACAGCCCTCGCCGCTCCCGGCAGAGCTTCGTTGGCGTAATCATCCACCACTACAATCGACCCAGGGCTCAGGCGTGGCCAAATCAACTTTAGCGGGTCTTTAACCGAATGGTAATAGTCACCGTCTAAGAATGCGAATGCAACCCGTGGTGGCACTTGGCTGTCGGTCAAGTCGCTAAACCAGCCTTTAGTAATTTTTGGCATTGGCACACGTGCTTGCTTCAAGTTAGTAATCAGCTGCTTCTTCGTAGCCAATAACTCGCCCGTTACAAACTGCTCCCCCGCTGGACTACTGTCTTCGCTCGTCTTTGGCGGCAAACCCTCGAATGAGTCATACAGCCACAGTGTGCGTCCGGTATCTTTTAGTCGTTCAGCCAGGTGTACACTTGTCGTCCCGACGTAACAGCCGAACTCAGTGACATCACCCGACACTTGAGCAGCAAGTACGCGTTCCAGCTCTCGAAGTACCACACGCACTTCCCGCTCATCAACTTGATCTGATAATAACTTCATCTTTTACCTATGGTAGCAGACTACCTACTCGCCCGTCTTCGCATCGCTCTCTTCGACAGGCTTTGATTCCGGTGAATGACGCTGATGCAGGAAGATTGAAAAAATAATTAATGCAGCAACAGCAATGAATTCACTCTGCCAGTTCTGAAATGACTCAAACCAAAACTGCGATGACGCGAGATACTGCCACACGCTCATCGTTGACTCTCCGTGCTTGACCGCCTCTTCATTAGCAGCTGAGACACCCCCGGCCGCGTGGAGGGCAAATGACAGGAAGAAGAGTCCGAACATGGCAATGGTTAGTGAGCTGCTGTACAACATATGGCCGATAGCGCGCCAGCGCTCTTGCCACGTCTTAGCCCTGCGTAGTGGATACGGTGACGGTGCGTCAACCAGATTGCCACCTTCAATTTCCTTAGAGTCAGCCGACCCTTTCTGCTTAAACCAGATGGTCAAAAGAACGAACATTCCCATTTGGAGGAATTCGCTTTCCCAGTTTTCGAAGACCGCTTCAACGAATTCGCCGCTCCCCAGATAACTAGTGAATGATTCTGGGGGCTGACCGTGCATAGCCAACTGCTCATTTTGCTGAGCATACCCAGCGAGCGCCAGGCCAACAAGAAAAATAAGAAATAGTGCAATCAAGACGATAGACAATGAATTATTAGCAAAAAATCGCTTCATAGTTCGTTACCTCACACTTTAGCTTTAGGTACACCTTATATTCTTATTATACGCCGGCTAGTTATCGCTTGGAAACGTACGGGCTATCTCTAAGATAGAAGCGACGCGGCCAATCGACCGCTTTCGTGATGCCGATACGCTGAGTGATCACGAGCTGCTCATCGGCAAGCGGTGGAGCGAGCAAGACCCTAAGCGGGGGGATGGAAATATCATGACCATCAAGCGATCGGTCAATAGCGAGAGCTTCACACAGTTTCGATGGGCCGTTCGTCAGCTCAATATCTGTGCGACCGCGGCGGTTTTGCACCATCACAGCCTCCCCTTCAAGCGGCTCTACGGCGCGGATCAACACGCCGGCGCCAAACTCAGCCGGCCCGGCCACGATATTTAAACAGTAGTGCATGCCATAAATAAAATAGACGTATGCGTATCCGGCAGCTTTAAACATACTGGCATTTCGGGATGATTGACCTCGAAAGGTATGGCTCGCTGGATCCGTCTGATCGTAGGCTTCCACCTCGACTATCCTCGCTCGCAGTACCTCACCATCTACCGTCCGTTCGATCACCGCCCCAAGCAAACGACGGGCCGCTTCCTCGACCGGAACATTGAGTACCTCAGGTAGGTTTAAGTTCGGTGTCATACTCTTAGTATAGAGCACTAACACAGGAGGAAATATGGCCGACAATCAACACCACATGCAAGACCCAACCAGCCAGTACCCTACTATGGACATACCGGAACAAACCCAGCCAGAACCTGGCCTGGATGCCGAACTCAAGCCTCAGGCGGATCATGGCCAGGCAACCTATAAAGGGAGTGGCCGACTGGCGGGACGCAAGGCTCTGATTACTGGTGGCGATTCGGGTATTGGGCGTGCCGTCGCCATTGCCTTTGCCCGCGAAGGTGCCGACGTCGTCATTACACATTTACCAAGCGAGCAGATTGACGCTGATCAAACCATTAAACTCGCCGACTGTCCGGAGCAAAAACTAATCAGCATCGCTGGCGACCTTAGCGATGAAAACTTTTGCAGCAGCCTCATCGACCGCGCTAAAGATGAACTAGGCGGACTCGATATTCTCATCAATAATGCTGCTAAACAAATTCATGTCGAAGCACTTGAAGACCTTTCAGCCGAGCAGCTGCGACAAACCTTTACGGTCAATGTTTTTGCCACATTCCTTCTCACAAAAGCTGCTCTCAAGTATCTTCCCAAAGGCGCAGCCATCATCAATACCACCTCAATACAAGCCTACCAACCCTCATCAGGTCTGCTGGATTACGCGGCCACCAAAGCAGCTATCGCGAACTTCACCAAAGGGCTTGCCGAGCAACTAGCGTCAAAGGGTATCCGTGTTAACGCCGTTGCGCCAGGGCCAATATGGACCCCACTACAGCCAAGTTACGGCCAACCTCAAGATAAGCTCACGCAGTTTGGACAGGACACCCCACTCGGTCGCGCCGGCCAGCCCGCTGAGCTTGCTCCGACCTACGTTTTCCTAGCGAGCCAAGAGTCCAGCTATATTACCGGTGAAATTATTGGCGTCACGGGTGGTCGTCCGATCTCATAGGCCTCAGCCTGTCTCGCGCTATTACTCCCCAGATACCTCAAGAAACACGTACGTGGGTGACTTTTCGATAGCGATGAGAAGACATCGTCATCTGGCGGACCGGCTTAGGCTCAAGCGCCTCAAGGCCAAGAATAATTGCTACCTCCGTAAACAGAACGCTATCGATATAGCCAATTTGATAACTAAAGAACGCATATACGGCAAGCGAGAATACACTAGCAGCAGCAATGCCAAGTGCCACACGAACCATCATGGCTCGTGGCGGGTCGGTAATTAGCAGGAAGAACAAGAATAGGACGGTCACGTACCGCCCTATTTCAAAGCCTACCAAACCCACAGGTGCCAGAGAGGTTGGATCGGTAAAAATATGAAAGACATCAAATAACAAGATGATAGCAATAGCGGCAACAATCAGTAGTTTCTGGATAGTCATATAGGAAAGCAATCGGACACGGATCCTGTCATACGGAATTTTATGTAAAAGATGAGCGAAAGAGGAAAAGTGTGCATGACTTGTATTCATAGGCATACCCCTCTGTGGTGGAATGTTAACGTTTGTCTTTTATAGTGTGATGAGAGGGGTTCTATTCTTGCGAATGTATTCGGCCTCAAATTCCTTTAGGCGCTCAGTCCGAGCATGGCGACGATTCTGTTTTGGTGAATATTCATATTCATCTTTATGTGCGCGTCGTGTTTTTGACATAGGGTACTCCTTTTCGGTTCTGGTGTTATGTTACTTGTACGCTCGTGTTTCAAGTGGAATGAATGGATTGAATAGGTTGAATCGGCGCTCTGCAACCTCTTCGGCAGCATGAGTATCAGTCGCTGTTGCCTTCCAATCTAACTGTATATCTGACTTCGATGCGAGAAATGCATGGATCTTCTCATCGAGTTCTTCATGTGAATGATGTTTCATAATCCCTCCTTTTACCTCACAGCACACCCTGCGGTATACATATCAATCTTAACGAGAATACCCCTGTATATGTGTGAGGTGGTTTACATATAAGATGTGAAAACTTTCACTCTAGACAAAATGGGCTTATAATTAAGAAATACATGGATAGTTTAATACAGCAGCTTCGCCCCCATGCCACAGTGCGCTTTGCGAAAAAAGGTTCTAATATTCTATTCCAAGGCGAAGTTCCACGCCGTGTTTCTATCGTGCGCGACGGCATTGTGCGCGCATATACAATTACCTCTACCGGCGAAGAGCGCACCATAGCCCTGTATGGCAAAGATGACGTCTTTCCACTGACTTGGATCATGGGCGAAACCACTAACTCACTTTTCTACTATGAAGCACTGACTGATGTGCGCCTCATGACCACCACAAAAGATGCCTTCCTCAACACCACGATGACAGACTCAGCTCATCTGGCGACAATTTTTGGCTATGTTGGTAAACTCTATACTTCGCTTCTTTTACGTATCACCGGACTTGAGCAGTCTCGAGCGATTGAAAAGATTGGCTTTACCCTTTACTATCTTCTCTTCCGATACGGCAACGAGGATAAGCCGGGTATTTTTACAGTCAACATAAAGCTTAGTCAATTGATGATTGCTAGCCTCGTTGGCCTCACCCGTGAAAGTACTGCCAAAAATCTCAAGGTATTAAAAGACAAGAAAATCATCAGCTACACCAAGTCTTCTTACAAAATTAATAAGGAAAAATTAGAAGCCTTCCTCGGTGAGGACGGCTTCCGTGATTTACAGCTATAGTGTCGCTACGATGCGTTTACTGACGCAATATCTTCAACGATTTTAATCAGCTCTTTGGGGGCGGCGCGCGCTTTTAATACATAGCGATCGGCGCCAAGCTCATACGCTTCGTCCACTTCCTTCTTTGCGTCATAGTTGCTAAAGACGATAATCGTCGTGTCTTCATGAGACGGCGCGTCGTAGTTTTTGAGGAATTCAATACCGTCCATCACTGGCATGCGTAAATCTAGAAAAATGATATCCGGGTCACTGCCTTGCTCGAGCGTCTCAAGCGCCTCTTTACCATTAAAGGCGGTTGCTACGTCGTAGCCTGAGGAAGTCAGGATCATCTCATACGCACTGTTAAGATCGGTATCGTCTTCAACGATTAAAATACTTACCTTATCTTTCATAGTTCCTCGATTTATTACTCTCTTCATTTTACTACTGTAACGACATATAGGTGTAAGATTTCTTACTTTTTAGCCATCTTTTGGTAAACCTACCGAAAATATCGAGCCTTTTGGGACATTCGGCGCGTAGATCAGACTGCCGTTATGAAGATTGACAATTTTCTTTGCCCAATAAAGACCCAGGCCCGTTCCGCCCACCTTTGTCGAAAGTGAGTTATCAAGGCGCGAGAACTTTTCAAATAACCGGTTCCGGTCTGCTTCGATGATACCCACGCCCTCGTCACTGATAGCCACTGTTGCGACCGTGTCATCATGACGAACCGAGACGTTGATCTGCGTGCCCTCCTCAGAGTATTTACTGGCATTGTCGATTAAGTTTTCAAACACCATGCGAATTGAGCCAAGGTCAATATTCACCTCGGGCACCTCGGTTGCTGGGTAGAATACTACTGTCTGCTGGCGGCTGTTTAATACTCCGCCAAGATCACGGATCACGTCTTCTAGCAGACTATGGAGGTCGACGCTCTCTTTACGCAGCATAATCTGCCCGGCATCAACCTGAGCCACTTTCAAAAGATCCGACACAATACGCAGCTGACGCTCGTTGTTCTCGTACGCTTTTTTAAGCATAGCCTGCTGCTTAGCCTCAAGCTCACCGACAAACCCCTCGAGAAGCATACCTAAATACTGCTTCACTGCCGTCGCCGGCGTGCGCAGCTGGTGCGAAGCAATAGAAATAAACTCATCCTTGCTGCGATTAAGTTCAACTAGGTGCTGGAGACGCTGCTTCTCGATCTGCTTGCGCTGCAAAGCATAGTATAAAGCGCGAGATAACACCTCACTATTAATAGTACTTTTAATAAGATAATCGGCGGCGGCCAGCCGCATCGAGCGCCACTCTACCTCGCGATCATCCACGCCGGTCAGGAGAATAAATGGCTCCGATCGCTGCTCGGCTTCGGCAAGTTTCAAAAGCTCAAGACCGGTATGTGCACCGAGCCGATAGTCGATCATAAATACATCGTGCTGGCGCTCATTTATCAGCTCGAGCGCACGGTCAAATGACGGCGTCCAATCGAGCACAAATGGTGAGTTCGGAATCGCGCTAAAAGTTTTCTTCAAAAGAAAGAAATCATCTTCATCATCATCGATGACCAGAACACGAACTTTACGATTAAACGCTTCGAGATCCATGATTAACAGGCAATTCCACAATCTCAAACCAGTATTTACCGAGAGATGTCATGACACTAATGAGACTATCAAACGTCACCGGTTTAGTGATGAACGAGTTGACGCCCAGCTTATACGAACGGTAGATATCTTCCTCGGCCTTCGAGGTCGTGAAGACGACTACTGGAATGTCGTTCAAATTTGGATTAGACTTAATCTCTTTAAGCGCCTCACGGCCATCTTTACGCGGCATGTTCAAATCGAGCAATATGACACCCGGACGCTCCAGCGGCCGATTAGCGTACTCGCCCTGCTGCAGGAGATAGTCAAGCAGCTCCTCGCCATCCTTCACACGAACCAATCGATTGAGTAGCTTACTTTCTTTGAGTGCCTTCTGCGTCAACAAAAAGTCATCATCATCGTCATCGGCCATCAATATTACGATAGCGTCCTTACTTACGGTCGTCATAACTTGCGTCCTCCTCCCACCGGCATACGTACTACAAAAGTCGAACCTTGCCCTTCGGTGCTTTCTGCTGTAATTGTACCATTATAACGCTCAACAATCTTGCGACAAACAGCCAGACCGATACCGGTACCCTCGTAAGCCTCTTTGCCGTGTAGCCGCTGAAAGACTGCGAAAATACGGTCCAGGTACTTAATATTAAAGCCGATACCGTTATCTTTTACTCTAATCTCGTACACTTGCTTAGTCTGCGTGGCCGAAATTTCTACGACAGGGTCAACACCAGGTCGTGAAAACTTCAACGCATTACTAATAAGGTTTTGGAAAAGTTGACGCATGTGTGTCGGATCGGCGATAACATGCGGCAACTTGCCAATGTCGATCGTGGCCTGGGTGTCATTTATTCGCACTTCAAGGTCACTCACGACATCACGAACCACTTCATTAAGATCAACGTCACGCCGGGCATTCGGCTTACTCGACACACGCGAAAAGGCGAGCAGGTCTTGAATCAGCGTACTCATGCGTGAGGCTGCATTCTGCATACGCCTTAGGTACTCACTTCCTTCTCCCAGCTCGGCGCTATACTCACTTTCCAGTAAGTCACCGAACGCTTGAATCTTACGAAGCGGCTCTTGTAAGTCATGTGACGATACATACGCAAAGTCCTGCAACTCCTGATTACTACGCGCAAGCTCTTTACTATACGCATGGAGCTCCTTTTCGGCAGACTGTCGTTTGATAATCTCCTTATGGAGACCTTCGTTTGTCTGCTGCAGCTGCTTGGTGCGCTCCGCCACGCGCGACTCCAGCATTTCCTTTTCACGGTTCAATTCAGCCTCTAGCTCATGGCGTCGCTCAATGTCCTTCAGTGAATCCTGGTATAGTTTCGCATTTGTAATCGACAATGAAACGCGCCCTGCTAGTTCCTCTGCCATGCGTAGGTCGCTCTTTGTATACTCGCGACGGGAATCAGACATGGCAAAGCTTATCGCCCCTGCCGGCTTGTTATTAATGAATAGTGGCACAATCATCATGGAGCAAAGATTAAGTGAGGCGAAAAATTCAAGCTTACCCTTATCTTTGATGAATTTACTCACAAGCTCCATATTCACTACAGGATAGAATTCGGACTTCCCAGTTCGCACGACGTTTGGAGTACCTCTCGGATCATCAATGTGAATCGGGTTTTGCTTGCGGTACTGCCTCGCAACGGTCACTTTCTTGGGGTTACGGTGCGCCACGGCGACTTGCGTAAATCCACTGGCGGTATCGTATAAGTCAACCGAACACCAATCCGCTAACGTCGGCACGCTTAGCTTGACGATTTTCTTCAATGTATCGTTATAGTCCAGTGACGCCGCTAGTTCATGGGATGCATCAGCCAAGAATGCCTGTATTGCCTCATTGCGCTTTTGGTCATCAATATCGGTACAGGTGCCGTACCACTTTTCGATTTCACCGGCTTCATTACGAAACGGCAACGCGCGCCCAATCACCCAACGGTAGGTTTTTGTCTTGGCGTAGTACAAGCGATATTCAATCTCATACGGTTCGCCCGACTTCAGTGACTGCTTCCAACGCTGACGAGCCCGTGCACGATCATCCGGGTGAAAGAGGTTATTCCAGCCTTCACCTTCTGTCTCCCCTGGGTGCGTACCCGTATAATCGTACCACTGCTGATTGTAGTATTCGTGGTAGCCGTCAGGTCTCGCCACCCAGACCAGCTGGGGCATTGAATCGGCAATGAACCGCAGGCGAGATTCACTCTCCTCTAGCGCCCGCTCAGCCTCTTTGCGCGCAGTAATGTCAATCATCACTCCAGGAAATGCATACGGCTCGCCGTTGCCGTCGTACTCCAGCTCGCCACGGGCAATCACCCAGTGAACTTTTCCAACTTTATCAACCGTACGATATTCCGCCTCGTACGTTTTTCCACTCTCAATTGCAGCCGCAATCTGCTCCTTCACCAGAGCACGGTCGTCACGATGAATCGAACTTATAAACTGGTTAATCGGCATGCCTGTCTTGGCGGCTACATCATCAATGCCGAAGAGCTTTGCAACACCACTATCAGCGACCACTTGATTATCCCTAATCATCCAGGTCCACGATCCGACAAGGCCAGTTGCGAGTGCGTTCGCCTGCTGCATCTCAGCAAGCCGCAGCTGAGCACTCTTTTCGACCATGTCAGTTACCTCTTCGGTATTTTGAACAATGGCGATTACTTTGCCGCTGTCGTCAGTAATGGGGTGATGAATCGCTTGCCAGTAGCGGATGTCAAATTCACCATTTTCATTGGGAATGTCATAGCGAATCACTCCGGTACGTACCGAGCGACCCGTTTTGAGACACTTTTCTAGCACTTCGTATAACTCGCCACGGCCAGTTTTACGAGCGCGCGCTGACACATCAGGAAAGACCTCGAACAGTCCTTTGCCAATTATTTCATCTCGAGTTTTACCGGTTGCCTTAAGGTAGCCGTCGCTGGCAGCTATCATCATAAAATTTGGTGGATCGTTTTTTAAGACAACAAGCCCTTCGGGCAAGTCAGTGAACAGCTTTTTGAAATCAATCAAGTTGATAGTGTGCATTTTTTTACTATACCAATCTATAAAGATAAGGGACAGTCATCTGTCCCTTATCTTGGCTACTATGCAGTGCGCGCAAGAAATAACAGTGGGCTGAAATCCTTAAACGTTGACGCCACGGCGGCGGGTAAAGGCCTTGACGATCGCCAACAAGATTACAGCACCAAGGATAGCGACAAGCAGGCCTGGTAGGCTAAACTCATTGACGTCAGCGCCGGTCGTCATACGAACAATCAGTCCACCAATAAAGGCACCGATGATACCGACGATAATATTTGCAAGTGCACCCATCTGGGCATTGGTCTTCATAATCATTGAAGCGATCCAACCAGCAAGTGCACCGAATACGATCCATAGTAAAATATCTAACATATTGTTATCTCCTTCACGTTATATTGTGCTGATAGAATAACGCGAAAAATCAGTGATTTGTGTGAAATAAATTACGAATTCTTATATTTTGATGAATCTTACACCAAATTCTCAGCAATAATGTCTCTTCCCTAGTAATCCTCTATAACCACCATACGGTCATAGCCCTCATCTAGACTAGGAGGATGCATTTGCAGACGATTTGCCATCACTTCTACTGCTCGGTCAGGTACAACTCGTGTACGTTCGCGATTACGCTGTTTGGCGACCGACAGCGGCGTATTAAACCAGTAAGCCACCACATCCGTCGCTCCGTGTTGACGGCAAAAAATCACCGCCTTTCGGCGATCTTGCTGGCGGGAGTTGGTCATATCAATCACCAGCCCCTTACCTTGCTGTAAATTCTGCAGAAGACGCTCATGCAGCAAGCGCATTACCACCAGGTGATTGCTTTGATCGCCAGGGTCGCCATTTACCTCAGCGCGTATATCGTCGGCGCTCAAATAAGCCAGCCCTTCACGCTTCGCGAGTGGCTTCAAATAGGTGGTCTTTCCGCTCCCTGGCACTCCAATCCCAATAACTGCCTTCATATACATATTTTTACATATATACTCACACAGAATGTGAAATAGGCTACAGGTACCATCTCGTACAACTTCATATTAAAAGACCTCCCGTAGGAGATCTTTTAAGCCGAATTCCGTTAACGCCGTGGACCGTAGTTACGGAAACTTGGACGTCGCCTACGGCGGACAATCATCCAAATTCCACCTGCTATCAGCGCGATTAAGACAAGTAAGCCGATTCCACCTGCAATGAGAATAACCGGCGGCACCACCCAGAACGATTTACTCACTTCAATCGTCTGGTTGTTCGTTCCGTAACTCAATGTTGCAAGAACAGTATAATGTCCGAAACTATCCGCTTCCTTCAGTGCCACATCCCAACGACGCGCACTATCTGGCAAAATCACATCCCGTGGATCAGTCGCATTGAAGTCGGTCGCGTAAACCACTTCACTGCCTTTTTTTACAGAAATCTTACCAAACGGTGCTACCTGAACATTACCAGCATTCTGGAAACGAGCCGTTACCTGAAGGTCATTACCGTTCAAGAAGAATGAACCGGTCTTACCTTTTTGTTGGACAGAGAAATCGGTAAGGTCAATCTTTTCCACCGTATCGCCAGGTACGCGCAGCAAAATCAGCGACGCCACGCTAGCACTCAGGTTGACCTGGCCGCCGTCTTCCGGGGAGGTTGGAGCAAATCGTACAGCTCCAAAGTAACCGCCCGCCTGAGCGTCACTCGGCACCGTAATCGTCACCTTAACTGTCTTTGACTGCTTGGCAGGGATGACCACATCGCTAAGCGGTGACATAAAGCGCTTCAGGCTATGCGTCGGCGCAAACATGTTCTCATCCAGGATCAAAGCCGGCGTACCGCGCTCATCACCCGCAACGAAGTCGTTTTCAATCGGATGAACCATGATAGCCTTGTCCGTGAGGTTGGTGATCGTTGTCTGAACCACCTTGCTTTCACCCGGGCTGACTTCAATATCAGTACGAACCGGCGACACTTTAAGCGTATTCGCTGCATTCGTTGCTTGCTGCGCCGCAACTGGCAAGGCTTGGTAACCCAGGGCCAGGATTAAAGCGACAACGAGACCTGTCAGGAGTCGCCCACTCATCCTGCTCCAATCCACCATTACACCTTGCTGTTTCATGTATTGTTCACTACTTTCCGTTATGTCAGACTCTACCCAGTAATGAGCATCATTTGATATCTATTAGAATTTGCCAGTTGCAATCAAGCTGAGGTCAGCTGAGTACGTACCCGCTGGCGTACCGTTGTTGACACTTGCCCCAAAGGTTAGTGCCATATTCTTATTGTTGGCTGGCGCATTGTTTGTGTCGAGGAATGGATCACCAAAGATACTAGTGACACCGGTTGCATTACCAGATACGTAATTGAGTGCATACGTTGTGTCGTTATAGCCTGAACCTGTCACTGGCTGGTATGTTCCCATTGCACCAACGGCTGGCGTATCAGTTGCTGTCGCCGTACGTACACCGAACTTAGCTTGGCCTTCAGAAATGCCGCTAGTAAGAGCAGGGGCAATGTCACAAGCACTTGGAGCACCAGCGCGAAGCAGACCGCCACAGTTGAGTGCGTTACTCTTTAGGCGCACTACCGCACCGCTAGCTGCGTTAGTTGAGATCTGGGTGTTAATCGTACCCGTACTGACCGCGGTTGGCGTCAGGGCGACGATATCGCCGACTGTCTCACCGAGCTTCAGTACCGGAGAGTTAGTTCCTGTACAGTTAGCACTAATTGCCTGTCCAGATACACAGAAGGTCAAGCTTTCAAGGACAGCACCAGACACACCAACGCTATTGGTGATCGAGGTGGCGATACCACCTTCATCAACTGTTGAGCCGGGAGTTTCAGAGGTATAAGCTGTTGCCGCTGCTTCGTTTGCAAATGTTGCGATACGCGCATAGAGAGGGCCGGCGGCTGACGGGTTGGTGATGCCGCTAATTGCAACTGACACTTGGTCGTCAGCACCAATTGCCCCAACAACGATCACCTTACTCGCACTACCGGTTACATCTGTAAATCCACTTGTGGTCGAAGCAGCGCCTGCGGCATTCATGCCACTCGGCGCTGTACAAACCTCACCCATCACTGGACTGTCACTACAGAAGTCGAGTACAAAGGCACCCGCACCACCCACAGCCGTAAAATTAATCGTGTACGTCACACCTGTCGCTGCTGCCGATGAGCTGCTCAAGCTGAGTGATCGGTCTGTTACCTGTGCGGCGGCTGCCATAGCCGGTAGCATTGCGGCAAAAAGCAGCGCAATTGCCGTCACAAAATACCCCATGCGGTAATTAAATAATTTTAAACTTTTTATATCTACTCCCACGTCCCACATCCTCCAAATTTATGTGTTCTGACTCGTATCGGCCTTAGTGTACCACAGTAGTGCTCATGCTTGTCAAGCACCATTGATTAACTATTGCTACTCCACCGTAAAGCCGTCTCTTTCTTTTAGCATTTTCTTGCGTAAAGACAGCAACTGACTCCTGCGTCCTAGCCAGTACGAAGGAGCGAGTAGCGCCAGTGACGTAACCGTCGGCACCCATAGCACCTGAGCTGGTGCCGCATCAGTTTGTCCATTCTTTGAATCGGCTTGAGTGGCCGTAGCGCCGTCAACCTTACCGCTCGCGACTGCGACAAGCTGAAGAAATGCACTCACGCCATTTACATCAGTCACCCTAACATTCACCTGGTAGATACCCGCCTTTTTATAGACATGATCAATTGTCACTACGCCTGCTAGCGCCTGACTCTTCAGTTCGGGTCCCGATCCGTCACCCCAGTCAATACTAAACGCGTACGGGCCAGCGCCGCCAGAGAGCTGAAGCGGCCAAGTCAGTGGACTGCTTGCGGCAGCCGAGCGACGCCCGTACGAACTTGTCAGCGTCATGAGGGTACCAAAGGCCGTAAAACTTGTGTCGGTATACGTCACAGTCACTACGTTTGAAGCAGGTCCCGCCTGCTCGAGATCATCATAAACGATAGCACTCAGCTCATTAGTGCCGGCAAAGAGACTGACTTCCAAGCTAAAACTACCGTTACTGCACATAACCGACCCGACCATAACGTTGTTGTTATAGATTTGCACCAAAAGACCAGCTGGACAAATACCATTTACAGTAACTGGTGACGTTGCAAAGGAAGAGCCATTCCCAGGTGTCGTGATTGTAGCCCCCTGAGTTGGTGGCGGCTGCGTCTTTGTCGCCTCTAGCCCATACGAACCAGGCATGGGGTTAGGTGTTTGAATAGGGTCAAGTGCCGACACTGGCGATGACAAGATGATAGCCGCAAGCAGCAGACAGAGACCGACTAGTGCCGGAAGTGCCCACTCTTTACCCAAGCGCTCCATCTGTCTCATTATCTACCACCTGCTCACCCTATGGAGAGCAATTCTCTTATTTACGTGCTGACTTCTTCTGAGCTACCTTGCCACGCATCCCACGAACAAAGCGGCTGATTCGCCAAGCGAAGTACGCAACAATCAGGAGAAGTACGATCAGGACAACGATCGACCACATTGGCAGATACCAAAATGAAGTGTTGCCAGTAATTTCTTGTGTACGGTTACCGTTCTGACCGTAAAATAGGTTGAGAGATGCGGTGTAGTAACCTGGCCATAGATCAGGAGTTGCACAGGCAGTCGCCTCGGTACGCGAACCGTTAAAGTTTACGTCCTGAGATTTTTTCTTAAAACATGAGGTAAATGTACGCGACTGACCGATAAGCGCTAGTGATCCGTTAGGGTTAACGTCTTCAATCACCTGCTCTTTGCCAAACATATTCTTGACCGTAATACTACCGACCGGGCTCTCGGTGACATTACCGTTATTCTTTAGCGTATACGCAATAAGTTGAGGCTGATCAACTGTTACCTTTGTGTAATACGCTTCCTTGCCGTTAGCAGATGGGAAGTAGGCACCGAATTTTTCAAGCTGCAGGTTTTCATTCACAGTACCAGGCACAGAGGCAAACACCAGTGTTACACCTGAAGCACTAAGGCCAACGTTGCCGCCTTCAGAGGCACCTGATGAGTAGACGATCGCGCTGTAGTAGCTACCGGCGCCTTGTCCTTCTGGAATAGAGACACCCATATCCACCGTTTTACTTTCTTTCGGCGGCACGGTAACTGTCTGCGGAAGAGTCAAAAATGGCTTAAGTGACCATGTTGTCTGCGGCGCATCTTCAGCAAGCATTAGTTTTGGTGTACCGGTGTCGTCGTTGAAGCTAAAGTCGACAAGACGAAGCGAGAGGATCAAGGGTGCCTGGCTATCGAGATTGCGAATCGTCAGCTTATCACTGACCGACTTGCCCGGCTCAATTGTATAGTTCTTTTTTGGCACGATACTCAGCGATGCTGAGCCTTGGGCGGCAGCTGGCAGTGCAGGCACGACGGATGCAACGCCAATTAAAACTGCACATGCAGCCATCACTATGCTTGTAAAGCGTTTCATTTTTCCCCTTTTTCCTTACCTGTTACTCTCTTTTTGAAGTATAAGCAGTATTGTACCACTAAAAGCGACCACTGGCTACGAAGTTGATCGTTGTACTATACACACCAGCTCGTAGGTTAGGATCGGAGTTCACGATATAGCTGACGGTGAACTTTTTCATCAAGCTGACATTCGGCGAAAAGGCAACCGTATCACCAGATTGGTACTTATAATGATTCGTCAGGCCGTAATCCGAAGAGGCGACGGCATTCGCCCAGGTTCCTTCAGGGTCACTCCCTACACTTGGTGCATTATTAGCGACGAGATTAATGCCAAACTGGTTCGTTCCCTGTTGGCTTGGCGTCGGGCGAGAAAGACCATCAATGACGTTCTGGCCTGAACTGAGCGGGCTACCGTTTGCCGTGATAACAAAGCCACCAGAGGCGTTGGTACCAACTGCCATTTGCGACTGAGCGGTTAACGTATCATCCGGACTCAGTTGTCCCATGTCCCGGTAGTACGTTCGGTTGGTCGACTCGCAGTTTTCCGACACTTCTTCAGCCACACAAAAAACCAGCATTGGCGTCACTTGAGTTTCAATCACAATTCCCTTCGATACCTGCCCCATGACTGAGCCGAAGTCGATCTCCGGCCCACTCGCATCGCTCGAAGCATAGCTTGCAAGCCGTATCGCAAAGAACCGGCTTGCATCGCTTGGGTTGACGATACCCTCAAAAACATACGTCGACGGCGAGCTGGCGGTTACCATAGTTGACGAGCGAGTCAGTGTGAGGCGATTTGGTGACTTTGGTGCAACCGAAAAACCTGTCTCCCCAGACTGGCTTTTGAGCGTCGCTCGCGAGACGTCGAGCCCCGATGGCGCAACACAGGGATCATACGGAATCGGGCTATGGCAGAACAGTAAATCAACTGACCCGACATCAAGCGTGCTCATATAGCGAAACGTGAGTGTGTAGGCAGAGGTGACGCCCGGTTCATTGTTTCCAATAAAAAGACTCCTGTCCTGGAAGCGCATAGCCGCGCCCGCCGGCGACACCACGATCAACACCACGAGACACAGGGCAACGACAAGCTCGTGCCAGGCAGCATGCCACGTAAACGTACTCCCGTGATATCGATACAAATGATGATGCATATGCGTTATTGTACTAAACAACATCAGGTCCCGGTAGTAGCGGCTCAAATTAAATAACCGGCCCTACGACCGGTTATTTAATTTCTTTACACTACTCTCTAGTACTGAGGAGCGGCAAGGAAGTTGATCTTGGTTGTGTAGACACCAGCTGGTGTGTCTGCAGCGATGTTACCAACGTAGCGAACCTTAGCAGTGGCGCAGCTGATAACTTGGCTGTTTTCCTGAGCGATAACAACAGGAGTTGTGAGGCTCGATTTCTTGAACGCGAACTGGGCGTTGTTAGTAGTCGTCAGGTCGCTAATCGAAGCCGTATCACCATCCGCATAATCCGGTTCGATCACAAGAGGGGCGATATTAGGTGTGATCCAGTTTGATGGGAAGGTGTTTACCGTGTCAATTGTATCCGCACCCGTATTGGTGCCAGCGTTAACAATCGCTAGACCAAACTGTTCTGTGCCTGGGTGACTGTAGTCCTTAGCGCCATCGTTACCGTTGCCGGCAGCAGCACCAATTGGAGCGATAAAGTCACCGACGGTGTTCTGCAGGGTATTACCTGAGTAGTACACAGTTGCACCACCAGATGAGTTGGATGACAGGCGCCAGTACGAATGCGTATCATAGGCGCGGCCAGTTTCGAGTGAGTACTCGGCGTCAACGTTACCGAGGTTAAGACGGTTGTTGTCGATCACCTGCATAGCATCACATGAACCGTGTGGCGCTGCCTGAGTGTCCGGGTTGCGGGTGCCGACCGAGAAGGCCATGGTTTCCAGAACCTTAGTCGTGATGTGGATTGAGTCAGTCATGACGTTCGCCACAGTTACACCACCATCGACATTATTTGCGCCACCAGGAATCAAGTTTGCAGTGTTATCAGTATCGAAGGTATTGAGCTTCACGAAGAAGGCGCCGCTACCAGGGTTGGTAATGTAAACCGTTTCAGATGGACGGAAGACAATCTTCACCGTGTCACCGTTTGCAATAGCATCACCGGTTGCACTCGTAAGTGTGACGAAGTTATTCCTACCAGTCAGCGCACCTGAGTGAGCGGTGTCTTCTTTGTTTCCAGCAGTTAGCGCCCAAGTCTCTGGTGTAGCAACACCATTGACGTAGAGCTGGAATTGACCTGCTGCAGGATCGGCACCAGGAGTTCCCTGAGCGAAGCTGTTACTAATCTCGAGGTCACTGCGGCTGTTTGGCCATGCTGCAGCGTTTAACTCACGAGTCGAGTCAGCGGTGTCGCCGTCATCGTTTGGGTCAGCATCACCGGTATTGTTACCAGGCGCCTGACAGACACCGGCCGCACCAGTACAGTACTGCAACGTAAATGCCTTAATTGTCTTTGTGCTACTTACCTTGAATTCAAAGGTTTCACCGGTCTTTTTACCGTTTGGACCTGAACCAGCTGGCGCATAGTTTTCACCGATTGCATTTGGTGCGGCTGCCGAGTTACCAGAACCGTCCGTATCCTGGAAACCAGGTGCGGAGCTCGAAAGCATCAGTGAACGTTCAGTGAGTGGATTCAATGCATCCGCAAGCACTTGAGCCGTCGGGATAACCGCTGCCACAACAAGGGCAGTCGCTGCACCAAGCAATGTACCGCGCTGGGCAATTGACTTGAGTGTATACATGTTTTTGTATATCTCCTTTTTGTTTTATTTATGCCCCATTTATTGGGGGGTATAGGCGCATTTTAGCACTACCGTTTCGTAGACACAATAGCAAATATGTTTTATCCACAACCTTTCCACAGGCATATGATTCGTAGCGTCTAACTAATAGACAGGGACAATAATTGCCGCGTAGTCAGCTGTATAGTGACCGGCCGGTGTCGAGTTTGAGACGTTTACAATCATGCTGATTGTATAGCTTGTTTCTCCAGATTCAGTATTACTGTGAGCAATCTCATCACCGCTAACATACTTAAATAGATTTGCGGTCTGATAGCCATTCCCCACAATACCAAAGCTCGTTTGGGCTGACGGTACCTGCACAGGATTAGCCCCAATAGCTGGCGACGTATTGGCAACCGCGTTAATCCCAAACTGCTCGGTTCCTGGCGTCGAAGCGGTTGGGGCGGCTGGCGTCGCGAGTGTATGGCCGGCATACTGTGGTGGATTACCAACGATCTGGACAACATAGCCATTACTCAGATAGTTACGAATCTTGACCACCATCGTCTTCGTGGCTGTCCGCTCGGTTGTCAGCTCTCCGAGGTTGGAAGCACCAGGTTCGATAATAACTTCTAGAAGCGGGTCACTCCCGGTCACGGCACCAAAGCGTGCTTTTGATTCACCGCCGACGCTTGTACCAGCCGAAACGTCACCAATTGAAGCACGAGCACAGTACTGCGAGGTACACCCCTCAAGCGATGAACCTGTCCCTAGTTGCATTTCCGATACCTGATAGTTTGGCGAGCTCGACGTCTCAGCGTACGCTGTCGGCAGGCTACCCCAAACAAGCGCTGCAAGCAGCACGATAGATCCGTATCGCCACATTCCCAACTTACGCATAAGCTTTATCCATCTATAGTAGCACTTGTCCCCCGAAAGCTACACCTAGCATCAGCCCCTTTGCTGTGCTAAGCTATTGCATAAGCATTTATAAAAAACACATCATTATGGAACCTGACAAACAACCCTCTTCTTCCACAGACAATCAGCCGTCGGCCGAAGCGCCGCAGGCACCCGTTGATGCGCTCAGCCGCACCCCGGAAGACCTAGGACAGGAACAGGCCGCCCAGGCCACAGTAACACCTGACACTCACGACATCAGCGCAGCACCGGCTAATAAAGTCTCTCCCCTAAAGCGCTTTTTTAAGAAAATAAACATTTATCTGCTTGGCTTTATTTTACTCATGATTATTGCCGGCGCCACCACTGTCGTTAACTATCTCAACAGTCAAAAACGCCCCGAGCAACCAACTATCGCCACCCAGGGCCTGACTCAGGACACCCTGAAGCAGCTGGCTAATACCGATGCATCGGTTGGCAATACTTCGCAAACCCTCACTATTCAGGGGAACGCCGTCATTGCCGGTCAAACACTCACGCGCGGCAACCTCAATGTGGCAGGCAACTTCCAGACTGGCGGTAGTATCCAGGCACCTAGTCTGACGATTTCCGATACCGTTAATCTTGGTCAAACCCAAATCAACGGCCTCCAGGTTGCTGGCAATGCGGCCGTCCAGGGCAGTACAACGCTTCGCGACCTGAGTGTCGCTGGCACCACCTCGCTAAACGGCGCCGTCACCGCTGCGCAGCTCACCGTTTCCCGCCTTATCCTCAGTGGTAATGCCACGCTTCAAATCCCAAACCACATCAGCTTCACCGGCCCTTCACCAAGTCGCACCGTTAACGGTAGCGTTCTTGGTGCGGGCGGCTCAGCGAATGTCGGCGGCTCAGATACAACGGGCACCATCTCTATCAATACCGGCAACAACCCAACAGCTGGCTGCTTTGCTCGTATAAATTTCCAACAAGCTTTTAGCAATCAGCCGCATGTCATCGTGAGTCCAGTCGGCGCGGCTGCCGGACAAACTCAGTACTACGTTGACCGCAACAATTCCGGCTTCAGCATTTGCACCGCCGCTCCAGCACCAGCCAACCAGACATTTGCGTACGACTACTTCGTCACTAACTAGCGATTAGACACCCATAAAGACGACAACTCGATCCTGCTTGACGTGCATAAGCGCACGGCTAATGGCCACCGTCTGTTCGCCCCCGTCAGGCGTTCGAATAATAAGCATACAGGGCGTCAGCATACTCAGGAAGTTGTGGTGCTTTGGGAGAATATCAAACGGGCCCGTCGCGTTCACAGCACTAACGCTGTAGGCGTCACCCTCGAAATACACCTGAAACGGAGCGTACACTTTGACCGCCATGGTAGGCTTGCTATCATGACTAGCCTTGGTCTGATCAGGCTCGGCTGCGGCCGATATGTCTGAGTGCGGTGCGTTGTCGGTCATTACGACTCCTGAAGCGCAGGCTCAGCTGCCTCGTCAGGTGTTTTTACGGTTTCCGTCATGGTATCTTCCGTCCCACCCTTCTCTTCTAGTTTGCCGATAATCGCCTCGACGCCATCGAGTGTCTGTTCACGGGTCATGTGCTCACCCGGTACGCCCGTCACCTTCTCCATCACATTGAAACGCTGCTTAAAGAATTCAATTAGCTCCTTGGCCTTGTTGTAGTCATCGCGGTCTTCGGCTGACAACTCGGACTCGCCGATAATCGCAATGATACCCTTCAGGGATTCGTATTTCTGCAAGATAGCAATTGTTCGCGTCGCAAGCTCGTAGTGTCGTTCACCCACCACTTCAGGAGTAAGAAGGCTCGATTTTGAAGCGAGAATATCCACCGCCGGGCGAATACCTTGCGCAGCAACGGCACGGCTGAGAACAATTGTTGAGTCGAGCTCGTGCTGAATCATCTGCACAGCAGGGTCAGACAGGTCATCTGCGGGCACGTAAATCGTCTGGAGCGCCGTGATTGAGCCATTCTCGTTACTTGCCAGGCGATCCTGGAATGTCTTCACATCTGAGAAGACGGTTGGCTGATAGCCACCTTCGGCAGGCGTTTGGTCGATGATGGTCGAGACCTCGTTTTTCGCCTGAATATAGCGATACATGTTATCCGCAAAGAGTAGAACGTCTTTCTTTTGGTCGTCGCGAAAATATTCGGCAAGCGTAATAGCGGCAAGACCAATTAGGCTACGCTGGACTGGGTTTTCATTCATCTGACCGAAGAACATGGCCGTTGTTTTAAGCAGGTCATTGTCGCCAAGCGTTTTGTATAGTTCGTGGCCCTCACGAATACGCTCACCGATACCAGCAAACATACTGATTGCGCCCGAACCTTCGGCGACGTTGTTGATAATTTCCATAGTGAGGACCGTCTTACCCACACCGGCACCACCGACAATGCCAATTTTGCGACCTTTCACAAATGGCGTGAAAAAGTCGAGCACCTTAAGGCCAGTCTCGAGGACAGCATCGGAGCGCAGCTCAAGGCTCGTCTCTTGGAAAGATGGCGAGAAGATTGGTCGCTTTGGCATCTTGGCAAGCGTCTCATCGTCGAGCTGTGGCTTGCCATCAATCGGACGCGCCATGGCGTCCCACACGCGACCAATCATAGCATCACCAACTGGAATCTCTAAGCTGCGGCCGCTCCGAGTGACGCCGTCGCCCTTCTGAATACTGTAGTCACCGCCAATATTCAAACATATCGCCATATCCCCCTGGTCCAGACTACTGACAAGCAGAGGTGATTTTTTTTCATTATCAACGTAGAGCATCTCGTTGAGATCTGGCATACCTTCGGTGAACTGGACCTTAATGACAAGGCCTTTTAGCGTCCGAACGACACCTTTTTTATATGCAGTCTGCGGTTGATCGTTCATTATTTTGCTCCTCCGGCACGTATTTTCTTGAGACCAGCGAGTGATTCCTTCAACCTTGTGTCGACCTGACTTCGCTTGGCACGATTAAATTCAGTATGCAGTTCGGCCGCATTTGCCACCGATCGCTCCTTAGCAGCCGACATAGCCTTAAAGCGACTAGCCACCTGGGCGAGACGGCTATCGTAAATGAACTGTGAAATCGTCAAGCGAAGGATAGAATTCTCTAGGTACGCAGCCACAGCATACGAATTCGGTTCAAAGATATACGTCTTTTCAGTGACCATATCATCGCCTACCGTAGCCATATCGGCGACACGCCCCTTACTTGAGACAACTTCACTGAGGTCAACGTCTTTAATTTCCTGCTGACTGAGCGAGATATAATTCTGATAGAAAATACGACTTTTGGCGTATTTGCGCATAATGTCCATCAGCGGGTCCACATTCACATAGTCGTGTTCCGGTAGGTCAAAATAGTATGTATAGTCGACATGTGACTGCTTAAGCTTCAGTGCGCCGTGATGCCCAATCACCAGCACGTCATGCTTTGGTTCGTCATAGTACTCGATAAACCTGCGAATGAGGCGCTGATCAATGTCGCCACTAAGGCCACCCTTAGCGGTGATGAGGATTAAAAGCTCTTTGTCGAGCGGCATTTCGCCAGCTACGCGACCATAGTTAAACATAACATCGACACGCACCTGTTTATAGATGCTCCACACTTCATCAAAGAACTGGTTACTGATTAGCACCTTACTCTTGGTTTTGGCAATCTGCATACTACTCAGTGTCTCAAGGGCCGACGTCAGGCTGACGACAGAACGTACAGATGCTTCTTCGGCTTTGATTTCTAGGGGGCGGCGCATTATTTCTTAACCTCGCCTGTAGTTACTATAGCCGCCTGAGCCGCTTCAGCCTCTTCGGCCTGGCGTTTCTTCTCCACCTCAATCTTGGCCGCTTTTTCAATGGCTGCCATTTTAACTGGGTCGATTGTCGTGACTTCCGCCTTGAGCGCCGCTGCCAGGTCATCGAAATTACCCTTTAGATCGCCATCTTCTTCCAGTTTCGGCGCATAGTCACGCACCTTCTGCTTCAACAGATCGACATTAACGATTTCTTCAGGACTACTCTCCAGGACGATGCTCATAATAAACTGCTGCTCAGCAAAGCTGTAAATTTCACCAATCGACTGATTCATCAATTTAAACAGGACCTTGCCTTTATCGTAATCTGCCTGAGCTTGCGGGCTCAGCTCGGTACCGAAGTGGGCATACTCCTCGGCAGTGCGGTAACCAGCAAGTGTCAGGTTGAGCTTATCAGCAAGTCCCTTTTGACGCTTGTTCTGACCAACACCACCGACACGCGTCACCGATAGCGCCGTACTGACCGCTGGGCGCATCGTATCTTTAAAGATCTGGCTATCCAAGATCCACTGCCCATCTGTAATTGACATAACATTGGTTGGAAGGTAGGCCGTAATATCACCGCCCGGTGCGTAAATAATCGGGATCAGTGTCTGACTGGCGTGGTTAGCTTCCGTCTTACCGCCACGCTCTAGCAGACTAGAGTGGGTATAGAACATGTCACCTGGATATGAGTCGCGCCCCGGGCTCACGCCGGCAATCAAGGAGATTTCGCGATACGCCTGTGCGTGCGCCGTCAGGTCATCGTAAATCACCAACGTATCCATATTACACTGGTGCCAAAAATACTCGCCGTGTGCCGCACCGACATACGGCGCCAAGTAAGTCAGGATGAGGGATTCAAATGAGTTAGAGACAACAACGATGGCTTTTTTAAGAGCATCGTTTTTCTGCAGGTTACTAACGAGTTCCGCAACGTCATGCTGACGCTTGGCAATCAAGACATAGATCACGGTGATGTCAGTATTTTTCTGGTTGATAGCTACTTGCGCTGCAAGTGCCGTCTTACCTACCTTACTATCGCCGAGCATCGCCATGCGCTGACCACGCGCTAGCGAGTATTCAAGATCAAGAATCGTTACGCCCGTTTCAACCGGCGTGTCGAGCAACTCGCGCTCAAAGAGAGCCGGGGCGTTATGAAAAACATCCCACTCTTGGTCGGCTACAATCGGACCTTTACCGTCAATTGGCTCTCCAAAAACATTCACCACACGACCAACGAAGTTCTTACCAACCGGGATCATAATATCCCGTGCTTCAATCACGCAAACCATGCCAATGTGCAGCGGTGACGGATCGAGCTTCATTACTACGACATGATCTTCGAGTACCTGATGTACATAGCCACGAGTATCATCATCAAAGCGCACTGTTGCGTGCACGTTGGTCGGCTGGAGTCCTTTGATGTTCACCATAAACGAATCAATACCAATAATCTCACCGACCGGATTACCCGCCTGTACCAGAGTTTCAAAGCGCTTACTTGTTTCCACGGAGCGCTCCTAACTCTTTTACTAGTACCTCACGTTGGCCACTTAATAATCCGCGCATACTCAAATCATGGACGTGGTTTGGCGTTCGCAGATAGACACCGCCGACGAGCCCCGGCTGCAACCCGGCGACAATGACCGCCTGCGGGTGGACCGATGTCCGAGCCCAGGCTGCAAGCTGCTGCAAACTCGCCGGATCTGCCACGGTCGCAAAAGTCATATGGAGCACCGGTACTTTCTCTTTGAGAAGTCGTAGCTGCGACACCAACTGACCCCATTGCTTCGGGGTGGTCAATGATAAATTATTGTGGCGCAAAAATTCACTCAACTGTTGCGAGAGCGGTGGCAGTGACACTGTTGTTACACCCGCTTTTGCCCGTGCAGCAGCGGTCGTCAGATTGGCCTCCACCTGCTCTGCTTCCGCAACCAGGCGATACACATCCACCTTACTCACGATCACTGGAGGTAACAACAATTCTGCATATGTCATCACTCCCTCGCTCATAGCGTCATATCTTCCTTGATCGCATCTTTATTCGCTTCGAGTTGCTTAATAATTGCCGGTAGTTGCGCCTTCACGTCATACTGCTCGCCAAGTGCACCCAAAAGATACTGTTCGACAATCTGCGCCATATTGGTCTGGAAGGCGTCGACAAGCATCGCCTCCTGGCGAGCGACGTTGGTTTCTAGCATCTGGCGCAACTCGTCGTGCTGCTGCTGAAGAGCCTGGACACTGCTTGTTAATGTAGCGAGTGCCGCATCTTGAGCCGTCTTTACTGCTACCAAACTGGTTGTATTGTCTTTATAGACCCGCTGCAGTTCCGTCGCTTGCTCGGTGGCAGTTTTTTCGAGTGTTTCGTAGAGCTGACGTGATTGATCCTGCGACACCTTGGCAGTTTCTTGCAACGTCTTCAGTACAGCCGCCTGAGCGGTTTGTGTCGTCGACATCTGTACTTTATTTTCCTCCAACACGCCGATCATCATCGCTTCCTGGCTAGCAACGGTTTGCTGCAAGGTGAGACCCAGCTCTTGATACTTGGCGTGGAGCGCTTGGGCGCTACGATTGAGCGACTGCACAACAAGGTCTTGCGCATCCTGCATCACGCGGTCATTTTCCTTTAGTCGCTCCTGCAGGTGCTTACTGAGTTCGGTGTTCATGTGCGAAATCGTCGCATCGAGCTGCTTGGTCATGTGCGTTTTGAGTTCTGTCGTAATATCAGCCGCTGCTGCCTGAAGGTCTTTCGTCAACGTAGCGACATGCTCATCAACAACCTTCTCCATGTAGTCACGCCCCTGCTGACGTAACTCGTCGCGGTACTGCTCATCAAACACCCCTGCTACCTCATCAAGGACGGCATCATCGTGTTTGTGCTGAAATAACCCCATTAGTGAGTACCCACCCTCTTACTCGTCATAGCTTTAGTAGTAAATATACCGCAAATAAACCAATAATTAAAATCACCAGACTGGTTAGAATAATTTCAAGTAGCGCCCGAAAAATCGACTTTTTCGACATCGGATTGCGTCCGATTGAAATAACACTGTTACGAACCCCTGCATACACAATGGCGATTGCAGCAATGATACTCACCGCTGTAATGCCCGCACTCAGATAGATACGAACCGGGCTCACCTCTTTTTCGGCAATCGCTTGACCAATACGCTGCAAAGCATCTGGCAGATTCGCTTTGGTGCTCTTTTGGTTTGGGTTACGCTTGATGTCGATTGTTACAGGCAGCGTAGCAAGCTTGACCGTACTCGTCGTCTTGCCGTCTGTATCCTTGAGTGGCGCGGTACCAAGTACAACTCCACTCCCATCAAAGCCGGCATTTGCACGACCAAAAACAGTCTTCTCCTCGGTGCCCGCCTTCATTGCAACACCATTTATAGACGAGAGGGTAACATAGTCGCCAGCGGCAATCGAGCCAGCTTCAGTGCTTACGAGGACATTGTACGTTCCTGACGCTGCAACGAAAACTTGATTCTCGACGTTTTCATCGCTCAGCATAACCGGCAGCTGATTGCGATCTACTGTGACGCCAAACATGTTTTGTAATTCCGACTTTGTGGCGACCTTTACCCGATCAGCATCTTTACCAGCCAGCTGGACAATTGTACCGGTATCAAGCAGCGTATCTGCGGCGTATCCCTGCACACCGCCACTATATGTCTGCGCCATAACAGGCCCCGCAACAAGAAGCGCCACCAGATAACTGGCGACTATACCACACATGCTGCGAGATGGTTTCACTGTTTGTCTACGCTCCCTGCGCCCTCTGTTGCGCTTTGGCTCATTATACCATAAACATAATCGCTTCGAGGACTCACGAAACGGTCATATTTAGCATAATTACTGTTGCATTTTATATGCCTATGCTAGAATAAGCACAAGCTTTGATGAACCACCACGCATCTCAGTGAAATAAACATATTTTGAGCAGCGCTACCGCTGTAAAACACAACAGAATGATTGCGTGGTGTCACCTCCCCACTATTTTTAACCGACGTCTTGGACTACGAACCGTAGGCCTTGCGCTCCTATGTGCTGTTATAACCACAACAGCACTTGTTGCGCATGCCCAAGCAGTTCCCGGCAACCAGACGATCAACTTCCAGGGCCGCCTGCAAACCGCAGCGGGGGCCGTGGTTCCTGATGGTCATTACAATATGCAGTTTAAAATCTATGAAAATGGCAGTGGATCCGCGGCCGGCAACCCTGGCGGTACGCTCAAGTGGACTGAGAGCTACATCAATAATGGCAGCACAGCCGGCATCGAAGTCCGCAATGGATTCTTCTCCGTTAGCCTGGGTAGTGTTACACCTTTTAGTGGCAACGTCGACTGGAATAGTGGCGACCTTTGGCTCTCAATGAACATTGCCGGTAGCGCAAGTGCGTGTACCAGCTTTGGCACGTCACCGTGTGCCAGTGATGGCGAGATGCTCCCAATGAAGCAAATCACCGCTTCGCCATTTGCCCTTAATGCCGCTGCCCTCGGCGGCAAAACAGCCGGAAACTTTACACAGTTAGGCCAAGGTGTTCAAACCGACAACAGCACGAACAGCAGTATCTTTATCAATAAAACCAATACTGGTAACTTACTCCAGCTCCAAGCAAGCGGCAGCGACGCTCTTACGATTAACAGCACCGGCAGTATCACCCTCGGCTCTACGACGAATCAGTCAATCTCTCTTGCCTCGGCGGCCGCAGGCAGCGGCAAAGAACTCACTCTCGCCGCTGGAGACGCTGCTCCGGGCGGTGATTTCACAGGGGGCAACCTCGTTCTTCAGGCCGGAAGCAGCAGCGGTGCCGCACTTGGCGGCAGCGTTATCGTACAGGCAGCCGGCCAGAACAGCCTAAGCGCCTTCCAAGTGCAAAATGCCACTGGGACACCGATCCTAAATGTCGACAGCATCAATGGCATTGTTTCGGTGGGTAGCCTCAATTTCTCATCATCCGACCTCATCATTGCCGGGCAAACCAGTAGCCTATGGGGTACGGAAGCTATTTCCGCCTCTTCCTACACTGACAACTCGGCACTCAATTTCGGCATGACGTTCAAGAGTGATGTCTCCGGTCAGATCACAGGCGTGCGCTACTATAATCACGCTGGCAACAACTCAAACGGTACTGATATCGGTAAGCTCTGGGCTTGCAATAGCCCGACTTGTGCACTCAACGAGGGTGGCACCCAGCTCGCCTCGGTCCTGTTCCCCGCTGACGACTCAGCTGGATGGAAAACCGCCACTCTTTCAAGCCCTGTTGCCATCAGCCCTAATACGTACTACATGGTGACTTATTACAACCAAAACGGTAGCTACTATGCAACCTCGCACTACTTTGACAACGACTATCACGCCACCCCACTTCATGCACCAGGCATCAACACCCTCTCAAACGGCAGCTTTACCGCAGGCAGCGCAGATTTTCCAACAAACACCTTCAATGCAACCAACTACTGGGTCGATGTTGTCTTTGAGGCGACCACCAGTGTCGACCAGGTAAGTTCATCTAACGGCTTAATCCTTAGCTCCGGCGGCGCGATGACTCTTGGTCCAACCGGTCAGGAGCTTAATTTGCAGGGTAACGGTATTAATATCTCCGCTAGCAACGATAGCGCCGTCACGATTCAAGGCGCCAGCGTCACCCGTGCGACATTTAATGATGCCAATATTCAAATCGGTAGCGGCACAGGCACGGGACAGCCGGTTTTGCTCACGCTTGATCGAGCAGGAGCCGCCCCGACCATTACCAACCACGATGCCATGCTTGGCAGCATGTACTATGACACTACTCTCGGCAAGCTCCAGTGCTACGAGGCCGAGGGCTGGGGCAATTGCGGCACCACTCCCGACACTTTCATCACCCTTAACCCCGAGTACACCAACGCCGTCACCAATGGTAACGGTATCGGCACTATGACGTCTGATCTGTGCTCAGACACCCTTAATATTAATGACGGCAGCAGCGGGCAGCCGACCGTCTGCGGCACCAACGAGACCCACAACTTCTACGATTGGACATCATCGCAAGCCAGTGCGCAGACGAAAAGTATTTACGTCACCTACCAGCTCCCATCAACCTTCAAACAATTCGTCAGCAATGCCACCTCCCTAACAGGCCGCACTGACAGTACAAGCGCCACGGTCAGTTATCAGATCTACCGCAACGCCGGTACTGGCCTCGCCGCCTGCGGATCAACTATCTCCGTTTCAACTGGCAGCCAATCGGCCTGGCAAAAAGCCGTCGCTTCCGGCGGCAACGACCCATCGGGCTGTGCTTTTGAGGCTGGCGACAGTATTGTCGTTAAGATCAATTTCACCGCATCTGCGAATGCGCACGCTTACGTAAGCACCCTTGGGCTCACCTATAGCAACCAGTAGTTAATTGGTGGCATAATAACCGCTATGTTAAAATAACGATAACCAATAACACCTGACGAAGTTGGGACAGAGAACAGAACGGAACGTTGTGGAATTCAAAAAATCAACCAAATCACATGGTCGTCCTGTTACA
>CAMPGV010000005.1 GCA_946885745.1 uncultured Candidatus Saccharibacteria bacterium
GTGCCGGTAAAACGGTTGTCGCCGGATTGGCGGCTCGTCAAGCGGCCCATCATGGCTTCCAGACAGCCCTTCTGGCGCCAACAGAGATTCTTGCTTCTCAGCACGCCGAAACGCTCAGTCGACTACTTGAGCCGTTTGGTGTGGTAGTGGGTCTACTAACTGGAAGCGTCAAGGGCACGGCGCGTAAGATGCTCTATGAGCAGATAGCAAATGGCGGCGTTCATGTGGTTGTCGGTACGCACGCCATTATTCAGGAAGCGGTTACCTTCCATAAATTGGGCTTTGTAGTGATCGATGAGCAGCACCGCTTCGGTGTGGCGCAGCGCCAGGCTCTTCTGACGAAATCTGAACGCATGCCGCATCTACTCGCAATGACAGCAACGCCGATTCCTCGTAGTTTAGCCCTTACTGTGTATGGGGAACTTGATGTGAGTATTCTTAATCAGCTACCAAAGGGTCGCAAGCCAATTGAGACCAAGATCTGGTCGCCCGTCAGTCGCGATGCGCTGTATAAAAAGATCGACACCGAACTTGCCGCAGGTCGCCAAGCGTATGTCATCTGCAGTTTGATTGATGAAAATCCCGACAACGATATCAAGAGTGTTGAGGAAGAGTACAAGAAACTCCGCAATTCAGTCTTTGGGCATCGTAAAATTGGACTCTTGCACGGAAAGCTCTCAGCTGACGAAAAAGACCAGGTGATGCGAGAATTTGCCGAAGGTCGCTGCAACATTTTGGTAAGTACTACGGTTGTAGAAGTGGGTGTCGATGTACCAAATGCGACGGTTATGATGATTGAAAACGCTGATCGCTTTGGTCTTTCGCAGCTTCATCAGCTTCGAGGCCGAGTTGGTCGGTCATCGCACCAGAGCTACTGCTATCTGGTAACGAGCGACACAAACAAGCCAAGTCAGCGTCTTCGTGAAATTGAGAAATCAAATGATGGCTTCTACTTGGCAGAGGTAGACCTCAAATTACGCGGTCCGGGCGAAATCTATGGTCGCGCGCAGCACGGTGCGCTAAACTTGCAGATTGCCACCTTGGCGGATACAAAGTTGATTGCTCGGGCTAGCCATGAAGCAAAGTGGTTCGTCGAAACGACTCAAAATTTGTTAAACTATAAAGAACTGGCAGCGCAGGTGGAGCAGTATCAGCGCTTAACCACATTGAACTAATATTATGTATTCAGGTACAACGTTTCGCACTAAATCTGGCCGGGTGATGGGCGTGCATCAGCGTATTGATCGCGTTGCACATCGCCATATTAAGCATCGCGTACCGCGCACGATGCATTTTCCAACGACTCACGATATTTTGCATTTCGAGGGTCTAAACGGGCCAGATGGCATTAAACGCAAGAGTCCAGCCAAGGACGAGCCGTGGCACTATATCGATCCGCTCAACGCAGAGGATCGTGGCTTAGTGGTAATGATCAATGATCACATCCACAACTTGACCATTGCTCTGCGCGACGGCAACAATGAGCGTGCAGCTTTTGAGGCGGCGTGGCTAGCACACGCGGTTGTAGATGGTCTCACGCCAGCGCACCACTACCCGCTTGAAGCAAAACTCGAAGAGCTACGCGGTGGCAAGGGCCTTGAGACTCGCACTACAACAAAGGAGAAGTTGATTCTTCCTGGCAAGACACGCCGTCATCAGCTTCGCAATAACTGGGAATACTGGGGTGTAAAAGGTGTTTTTACGACACATCTGTCATTTGAGTTGGGGGTTGCCTCAACAATCGCGTCGGTTAACTTTGATCATACCGAGCCGACGGATGAAGAATATAGTCACCTTGAAAATGTTGGGTTTGAACAAGTCTTTCTTGAATCACTCGAGGCAATCGCAAAGATGGATATGTATACGGAATTTTCACGCCAAGGATGGAATCGCCATATTGTGCGCGAAACACGTAATGTTTTGATGCCGATCATTATTAAAACCGTAACCCTTGGCTGGTATCAGGCGATCTACTGCGCGGAGAAGCAGAGATGAATATTCGAATCATAAGCGGTAAGTATGGAGGGCGTAAAATTGAGGCACCTGATACTTCTCGTACTCATCCCATGAGCGAGCGGGCAAGAGGCGCAATGTTCAATAGCCTGGCAGGTCTTGTCGAGGATGCTGTGGTGCTCGATGCGTTTGCTGGTACCGGATCGGTAGGTTTGGAGGCGCTCAGTCGGGGTGCGGCTCACGCGACATTTATCGAACGCGATCGTATTGCTCAAAAAGTGCTTGCAGCAAATATTACTACACTTGGCGTTGAAGATCAGACAAAGCTCATTCGTACTACTGTTGCGAATTGGCTTGAAACATCCGGTGATCAGGAGTTTGATCTTATTTTTGTAGATCCACCATATAATGACCCTCAGTTATCCACAGCCTCAAAACTCTTAAGTCTTTTAAAGCCCGGGGGTTATATGATATTATCACACCCAGGTAGGGGTGAGGTACCGACCAAAAACGGAGTTGTTGTGGTGGACAATCGTAGTTATGGGAACGCTTTCCTCACCTTCTACCGCCGAGAAGATTAAGACGCATGATGCGTCTTTTTTGTATAGATGGTAAGTCGAAAGTTTCAAAATAAAAGCAGCTCCGGGATTTCTCCCGGAGTGCAGTCATAACGTAGGATCTTGTTATGTAGTAACTATAGCATAGTAAGGTCTCGTTGTACAGGGAATATAAAAAAGATCCATGCGGATCTTCTTTATATGGTACGCGAGAAAGGACTTGAACCTTCACGCCCGGAGGCACTAGCTCCTAAGGCTAGCGTGTCTACCAATTCCACCACTCGCGCGTAGTTGCACATCGTGTGCTTTTCTAATATAACAAATCCTCAGCAAATTTACCAGATAGTGACCTCATATCCATATTGCTTGTGGTATGATAGTACCAAATGAAGGGGAATTTGCATGAGTAAAGTGGCTGCATATCTGCAAGAACATATCCTAGGTGAAGTGATTATCCAGCCCTCGGTTCTCGATACTTACAGCACTGACGCAAGTATTCTTACGGTGCGACCCGAGATGGTGGTGTATCCTCGGGTTACGAATGATATACGTAAAGTTGCTCGGTTTGCTTGGCAACTAGCCGAGAAGGGTCATATTTTGCCAATTACGGCTCGCGGCAGCGGAACTGACCAAACGGGTGCGGCAATCGGCAGGGGTATTGTCGTAGCAATGCCAGCCCATATGAACCAGCTTTTAGAATTTGACGCTCGTCAAAAACTCGTCCGTGTGCAACCGGGATTAAATGCCAAAGCCCTTGCCGATGCGCTATTCCTTCAAGGTATGGGTGTTCCAGCCTTACCTCGCTCTCGTTCGTATAGTACAGTGGGTGGCGCAGTGGCGAATAACGCGACAAGTCCCCGCTCGGCTCGATCAGGCTCGATGCGTCACTGGGTACATCAGCTCGAAGTTATTCTTGCTAATGGTGATGTACTGCAAACCGAGCGTATTTCAAAGCGTGATCTGAACAAGAAAAAGGGCCTCCAAACTCTTGAAGGAGAGATCTATCGCGCAATTGATAATTTGCTAGATGATTATGCCGAAACAATCGAAACCAAGATTGGTCAAGACGAGGTGCGCAACAATGCCGGATATGCGGCCATTCGCGAGGTGCGGCAGCGTGACGGCTCGATTGACCTGACGCCGCTATTTGTGGGCTCTCAGGGGACGCTTGGCATTATTTCTGAAATGATTCTAAAAGTTGATTATCTGCCAAGTAAGCGAGGCGTAGTAGTCGCTTCATTTGCTACAGCCGAGGCTGCCCGTGACGCGCTTGACGCACTAACCGGTTTCGACCCGGCAATACTTGAGTATTATGACGGTGAGCTGTTCGCCGAGGCTGACAAACAGGGCGCCAGGTACTCCGTCTATTCAAATACTGACCATCGTGCGGTCATCGTAATGGTGTTTGAAGATTTTAATGATCATGCAGTTGCAAAGCGTCTTAAAAAGGTAACGAAGTATCTTGCCCAGACCGATGCCGACGTGACGACGAGTGAAACGGTGTCCGTGGACGAATTACTAGTGATTCGTGATGTCATGAATTATGTACTTGTTCCAGCGACAAAAGGCATATCGGCGCCACCAATTCTCGATGGTGTGTATATCCCAAGTAATCGCCGCGAGGAATTTATCGACAAGATAGATGAGTTGGCGCGAAAGCATCATGTCGTGTTATCTCCGTACGGCGATATGCTTGATCATGTATGGTATGTCCGTCCGCATTTTCAACTCGCAAAGGTTAGCGACAAGCAGAAGATACTCAAGCTTCTAGAGGAGTACATGGATGTCGTCGATAGCCTTGGAGGTTATGGCGTGGCAGAAGCTGGCGAGGGTCGCCTGAAAGTCCGCGCCGCTCAGAAAAATGTCGATGATGACGTGCTTGAGATGTATGACGTCATTAAAGCAATCTTTGATCCAAACGGCATCCTCAACCCTGATGTAAAGCAGCCTGTTGAGTTGCGACAGCTTGTTTCGCAATTACGAAACGATTACGACATGTCAGAAATCGCCCGTCATGGCCTCTGGAATTAGCCTTGTAAAATAGGCTGGTAAGCTGTATTATTTTACAGGTAAACACGAGCATACGCGGTGGCTTCGGATAGACAACCGTAGACGCGCTGACGCAGTGTTAACTGCACGAGCACGAGTGGCGGAATTGGTAGACGCGCTAGCTTCAGGTGCTAGTGCCCGTATGGGCGTGGAGGTTCAAGTCCTCTCTCGTGTACCAAACAAAGAAGACCTTAGGGGTCTTTTTTGTTTGGTACCAAATGGCATTTTTTTGCATCCTCTCATAATAAAATAGCGGCCTATTGCCGCTATTTTTAAGGGATGATTTGATTAAACGGTTCCGGTTTCAATTGGGCCGTTCATGTAGTTGAGTCCTGCAAAAGCCAGGAATAAGGCGGCGAGTATACCAATGATGACAGCCAAGATAAGAAGTATCAATGTGGCAACAGACAGGCCGTGTGGCTTAGGGCGCTGATCGCTCGGTGTCTGGCTGTACTGGCGGTATAGGATTGCACTCGATGCAGTTGCAACAAGGAGATCGATAATACCGAGTGTGATAATAGTGAAGAGCGTTTGACCGGCTACAGTGGTGATCCATGAGCCTTTGGTCAGTGCAACACTGTGCTTGATGGCAGCGTTGCCCCTTAGCTCCTTGTCAAAGAATGCGACTGGCGCTAGTGAGTATTGTACTGACTTGATGATACCCGGAATAATAAACAGCAGTGACCATGCAAGTACCTTCAGTGCCGTCAGAATCTGGAGCCATAAGAAACTCCAGAAGCGCTTAGCGGTAGCACGAAGAGCCTCCTTGATAGTAGCAGTTTCGCCATTTGCGGTTTTAGCGGCTGTGTAGGCCATGATGCCATTTACAAATGTAGCGCCCGTAATAATGAGGAGGGCTAACGCGACAATAAGCGCTGCAATTTCCGGTGTGACACTGAAGGTTCCGTCCATCGCAGGCTCTTCGGGTTGCTTGTAACTAGTTAAGACTGACAAGACTGAGAGGATAACAAGTAAGATTGCGACTCCCTGGGCTTTCAAGAAGACGAGATTGATGCCCTTAGTGCCAATGAAGAATGGGTTGTTGATGTATTCGACCGGTGTTTTCTGCGTTACGGGTTCAGCCATAATGACTCCTAAAATATGTTAATAGCATTAGCGTACCACCCCTTTAGGAGCTTGTCGATGATGATAGGTATAATAGGAGGATGAATTTGGACAATATAGAGCAGGTGATCGGTGTTGGTCCGCATCCGCAGCCATGGCCCGATGACTCTCGCTATGACCGGGAGCTGCTCGCGCAGGGTGATCGTCGCAATGTCGAAGACAAGTACCGCTACTGGACTGTTAAAGCAATTGTGGCCGACCTTGACCAGTCGCGCATAGGGCTGCATGTTGCAATTGAGAATTGGCAGCACGACCTGAATATCGGTACGATTGTCCGTACGGCAAACGCTTTCAATGTCGCGGCTGTGCATGTTATTGGTAAGCGGCAGTGGAATCGACGAGGCGCCATGGTGACTGACCGATATTTGCATGTGTTTCATCATCCAACAATTGATCATTTTGTGATGTCCATGAAAGATAAGCGTATTATCGCAATCGATAATCAACCAGGTGCTACATCATTGTCGCAGACTGTATTGCCTGAAAATGCGGTACTTGTATTTGGTGGCGAGGGACCGGGCCTATCTCAGGAGATGATCGTTGCTAGTGAAAGCATGGTTATGATTGAGCAATTGGGGAGTACTCGATCAGTGAACGTTGGCGTGGCGGCAGGAATTGTCATGTACGATTGGGTGCGACGTCATCACTTGTCGAGCAACTAGGCGCCCGAGTGGCGCTTATCCTTGCGTTTTATAGGGAAAAATGCAAAAATAACGGAGTTATGAGTACTCTTTCATCTAAGCCCTACAAAGGCACGCGCGACTATTATCCAGCCGAAAAGCGTGTCCAAAACTATATTTTTGGTATGTGGCGCAAGGTGGCTCATGGTTTTGGGTACGAAGAGTACGGTGCACCGATTCTTGAGCCAATCGAGGTATATGAGGCTAAGTCTGGTCAGGAGCTTGTTGGCGAACAGACCTATGTCTTTACGGACCGCGGCGAGCGTCGAGTGGCGATTCGTCCGGAAATGACTCCGACGATTAGTCGCATGGTAGCCGCTCGTCGACAGGAGCTAGCGTATCCGGCGCGTTTATTTAGTATTGCGAATTTCATGCGCTATGAGCGGCCGCAGCGCGGCCGTGAGCGAGAGTTCTGGCAGTTGAATGTTGACCTATTTGGTGCTGATACGGTTTTGGCTGATGCTGAAATTATTACGATGGGTGCAGAATTCTTGAAGGTCTTTGGCGCCAAAGATGATATGTACGTGATCAAGATCAACGATCGACGTGTAATCAACTTTATGATGAATGAGTATCTTGAGCTCGATGCAGTCCAGGCGCAATTAATGATTAAGTTGTTTGATCGCAAAAATAAGATTAGCAACGAAGATTTTCGTGACCAAGCAATCGACATCTTTGGTGACGATAAGGCCAAGGAAGGACTTGGAAAGATCGCAGAGCTTCTCAGTGCGACGAGCATGTCTGAGTTGCCTGCAAAGATACGTGAAAATAGTGCCGTCCAAGAGGTGCAGGAGCTATTCACGCTACTTAGCCAGGCGGGTGTGAAAAATGCCGTCTTTGATATCACTCTGATGCGCGGCCTTGATTACTATACTGGTACCGTGTTTGAGTTCTTTGATAATCACCCTGACAATAACCGCGCCTTGTTTGGTGGTGGGCGATATGATGGTCTGGTCGGTCTATTTGGTGCAGAGCCAATCTCTGCTGTGGGTATGGCGCCGGGTCTGACTATGACGGAACTATTTTTGCAGACGCACAATCTACTACCTCAGTTGCCATCGACTACTGAAGTGTATGTCGTGGTTCTTGGGCAGTCACAAATCGGCGCGTCTAAGCTGGCAGCGCAGCTCCGTGCAGAGGGTGTTCGCACAGAACTTGACATTACTGGCCGCAAGCTTGATAAGCAGCTGCGTACCGCTATTAAGAAGAGCGTTCCATATATTGTGTTCGTCGGTGAAGACGAGCTATCAAAGGAGGTGTATACCTTTAAAGATACTGCAACAACCGAAGAACAGAAGTTGAGCTTTGAGCGGATCGTTTCGACAGTCAAAGACCGTCGCCGTCACAGTGTCGTCGATTTCGACGACGAGCTATTTTCCTAGCAGGGTAGCTGCGCTCGCTGTTAGTTTGTGGCGACTTCTTCAATCTGTTATAGTAGGTTGAGTATGAAGACGACTGTTAAACACCTATCAGAGACAAAGGTTGAGCTTACTATCTCGCTCGGCCAAGAAGAATTAGCTGCTGCAGAGCAGGTAGCTCTTACGAAGCTTGCAAAGAACATTAAGGTTCCTGGCTTTCGCCAGGGTAAAGTGCCTGTTAACGTAGCTGCAAAAAACGTTGACCCTGAAGCGCTCGCTCAGCAAACACTCGAAGATGCACTATCGAAGGCTGTTGCTGATGCATATATTGCCGAAGGCCTGCAGGCGCTTGATCGTCCTGCTGTTGATATTAAGAAATTCGTTCCAGGTCAAGAGCTGGAGTTCACTGCTGAAGCTGAAATCCTTCCAAAGGTAAAGCTTGGTGACTACAAGAAGCTCAAAGTAGAAGAAGAGAAGATTTCTGTAGCTGCTAAGGAAGTGACTGAAATTATTGATCGTATGCGCCAAGGCTTCTCAGAGAAGAAGGCTGTTGAGCGTGCGGCCAAAGATGGTGATGAAGCGACTATCGACTTTGTTGGTAAGAAGGACGACGTAGCGTTTGATGGCGGTACTGGTACAGACTATCCATTGACACTCGGCTCAAATTCATTCATCCCTGGCTTTGAAGAGGGAATCATTGGCAAGAAACCTGGCGAAACCTTTGATCTTGCGCTGAAGTTCCCTGATGACTACCATGCTGCCGATCTTAAGGGTGCTGACGTTGTCTTCACGACGACCCTTAAGGAGCTCAAAGAAGTAGTACTTCCGGAAGTTGACGACAAGTTCGCGGCTCAGGCCGGTCCATTTAAGACGGTTGATGAGCTAAAGGCTGATATTAAGCGTGAGCTAACCGAGCAAAAAGAGCGTGAAGCGAAAGAAAAGCTCAAAGACGAGCTGGTAAAGCAGCTGATTGAAGTTAGCGAAGTGCCGGCACCTGAAATCCTTGTTAAGGACCAGGAGGGTTCAATTGAGACTGATATGACCCAGAACCTTATGTACCAAGGCCTGACGCTTGATATGTACCTTGATAACAAGGGCTTCAAGACGAAGGAAGAGTGGCTTGATAAAGAAGTTCATCCTGTTGCAGAAATGCGCGTCAAGGCCGGCCTTGTTCTTGCCGAGCTGAGTAAAGATCTCAAGGTTGAAGCTTCAACGGAAGAGCTTGAAGAGCACGTAAATATGTACAAGCAGCAGTACGCTAATAATCCGCAGCTTGTGAAGCAACTCGATACGCCAGATGCGCGTCGTGACATTGCCAACCGTCTCTTGACCGAGAAGACAGTTGAAAAGCTCGTTGAATTAAACACGAAGTAGCAATCACTGCAGTTGCCTTAAGCGACTCGCTCATCTGGAGCGAGTCGTTTCTTGTAAGAGTATGGATTTTATTGTATAGTTAGTATGCTCTCGGCTCACATATTCACGAGAGAAGGCGATATGGGTCTAAAGCAGAAAAATGCCCTTAAAGGTATTGCACTTGCGGTACTTGTAGCTGGAGGAACGGGTATTGTTCGGGTGGCGGACGGCGCTCAGCGCTGGTTGCGGAAAATTTCCGCAAAAGTGTCTGCTGACGTCAATGACATTCGTACAATTATGAACGCCGACCATGAAGAAGCGGTTGGTGACGGCTTGTCACTTAAGTAGCTAAACTAAAGTAAGTATGCCCTCTGAGCCGAGAGCACTTACACCGAACTACCTAGCACTCACTTGCAATGAGTGCTAATTTTTGTGTATACTAGAAATATGAATAAGCCATCGAGTTATCTTGTACCAACGGTAATTGAGAAGACGAGCGAAGGCGAAAGAGCCTTTGATATCTACTCACGCCTTTTGAATGAACGTATTATCTTCCTGGGTGAAGATGTAAACGAGCACACGGCAAATATCGTAGTTGCCCAGCTGATCCATCTGGCGTATGAAGATCCAAAGAAGGATATCAAGCTCTATATCAATAGTCCGGGTGGTAGCGTCTACGACGGTCTCGCAATCTACGATACGATCCAGTACATCAAACCTGATGTCCAGACAATCGGTATAGGTCTACAGGCGAGTATGGGTGCTTTTCTACTCAGTAGCGGCACTAAGGGCAAGCGGTTCGCGCTACCGAATAGTCGTATCATGATTCACCAGCCAAGTAGCGGTACCCAGGGCAAGATTAGCGACCAGGAGATAACGCTCCGTGAAGGACTTTTCCTTAAGCAGCGTCTCAATGAGATTCTCGCGAAAAACACCGGGCAGAAGCTCTCGAAAATTGAGAAGGACGCTGACCGTGACTTCTGGATGAGCGCCGAGGAAGCCGCGGCTTACGGTTTGATTGACGACGTCATTACCAAGGCCTAGCTCACTCTTGACAGCACGGGTCCTCTGATGGCATATTAATGGTGTTCGTGTCGGCTCAAACAAAGGCGGTTAGAATGGACTATGCGCTACTGCTTATCATGTATGTGGCAGCAATGATGTTTGCAGTAACGGGGCTCGCGAGAGTGTATCTCTATCAGCGTATGCGATCAGATTGGCTACTTGCGACGACGAAGGTAGACGCGGCGAAGCTTCGTCGTGTAAATCTGCGAATAAGAATGGCAAAAATTATGCTAGCCTTATCAGTTGCGGTGATTGTCGCTATGGTAGTCACCCTGGGCTTCGTAGAGGATCCGTTTGGTTGGCCTGCATTTGCCGGTCTCGTGCTGTTTGCATTCGCGGGTCGTTCTGCGCTGCGTATGCAGGAGCCACCGAACAGCCCCCGAGAGGTCGTATTAGAGTCTTCTCGGGGGTAACCCCTCATTATCTGTGTAGATAATCTGATGAGCTCAAAAGAGCGAAAGGGTGAAATGTAATTGACACCACTATCTAAGAGTGGTTTTATAAAATTAATCCAAGCATTAAACGCAGAGAAGGGTGGTAATTGCTATGGACGTCGTACTGAGCGGTATTACTATCGATTGGTTTAAGATCTTGTCGTTTGTCGTGGCACTCGTCGTAGGAGCTGGGCTGATCCTCGCCTTTCGTCGTAAGTGGCAATGGGGGATTGTCGGTGCGGTTGCTGCCTATATGGTGGCAACCGCCGGCGTGGGTATTTATATATTACTGCACGTCAACGACTCTCGTTGGTCTGCCGGCAAGGAGCCCTTGCTCCAGGCGCCGTCATTTTCGGACACGCCGCTCGTTGGGCCGTCACTCGAGCCACTGGATGGGTTCTTAAATGACACCGCTAGCTCTATCAACGAGCTCGTTGCATTTCGGCACGCAATTCCGGTTGCACAGGAGTTTTTCGGCTTAGCAGGGTGGGCGTTTCTTGCCTTGATTCCACTGACGCTTGTCGCCGTGGTGATTGGCAAGTTTCAGCCTAGTCCGGAGCAGCGTGAAATCAATGAATTGCGCGAAGAGCTTCGGCAGGTTAGGGGTTACATCGGCATGGAAGATCCCAAGCATCATTAGTACGCATCCCGCATAGCAGCCAGTTATGCGGGTTTTTGTCGCCGTGAGGTATAATACTTCTTATGCTTCACCACGTTCAGCTTGAAACTAAAACTAAAAAGAAGAAGAAAAAGGCTCAAGGCGATATTATTCTTGATCGCATTGTCATGATAGTTTCTATCTTGTATCCATTAAGCGCGGTCCCGCAACTTATAGAGATCATGCACGGTAATGCTGCTGGTGTGTCTGTGTTGTCATGGCTTAGCTTTTTTGCCTGTGCCGGTCTTTTTCTTGTGTATGGTCTGCGTCACCGCGTGATGCCTATGATTGTTTCTAATTCGCTCTGGGTGGTTGTTGACGGGCTCGTTGTCGCTAGTTTGCTTGTAGCAAAAGCTTAGCGGACTATTGTCTATTTTTCTCTTGAAATACGCTTGACTATTTGGTAATTACACCTCACAATAAGTACCAAGAAGTAGTGTAGTTGTGGTTACTTATGTTTTCTGATCCGGTGGCAACGATCAGGGGGCGGCTATGACAAGAATCTTCGGCGCCGATTCTATCACTAAAACAATTTATTGCGAGGAGTATAACGCGTGGCAAATACCAAGCCTACCGCGACTAAGCGTGTGTTCTTTACAAAAGACGACACCGCTTTGCCGCTACCGAATCTCATCGCTCACCAGAAAGACTCTTGGCGAGAATTCGTCGAGACTGGTCTGAGCGAGATTTTTGCAGAACTTAATCCAATCGAGGACTACACAGGTCAGAAGCTCGAACTGCGATTTAAGGATTATGCATTCCAAAACCCTAAGGTTACGGAACAGGACGCAAAAGAAAACAACCTTACTTTCGATGCACCACTGCACGCTAAGGTGGAGCTTACCAACAAGGTAACTGGTGAAGTTAAGGAACAGGAAATCTACCTCGGTGATTACCCATGGATGACTGATCGCGGTACGTTTGTGATCAACGGTACTGAGCGTGTCGTTGTTTCGCAGCTAATCCGTTCTGCTGGTGTCTTCTTTACTGCCGACGCTACTGCTGGCCAGAACTACTACGGCGCTAAGCTTATTCCAGGCCGTGGTGCATGGCTTGAGTTCGAGACAGCCTCAAACGGTGCGATCTACGTTAAGATTGACCGCCGCCGCAAGCTGCCAGTAACCACTCTTCTGCGCGCACTTGGTTACTCAAAGACGAGTGAAATCAAGAGTCTCTTTGAAGATACCGATACTGGTGAAGTGAAGTATATCGACGCAACTCTTGATAAAGATGCTGCTCGTGGTGTAAACGAAGCGCTCATCGAAGTGTACCGCCGTCTTCGTCCGGGTGATCTAGCGACTGTTGATAACGCTCGCAGCATGATTGAACGTATGTTCTTCGACTTCAAGCGCTTTGACTACAGCCGTGTTGGTCGCTACAAGCTTAACCAGCGCCTTGGTCTTGAAGTAGCTAACACTACCGAAAACCGTGTATTCCAAATGAGCGATCTCGTTGCCATTATTAAAGAGATCATTCGCCTCAACAACACTCAGGATCTTCCTGATGATATCGACGCGCTTTCAAACCGCCGTATCAAGCTAGTTGGTGAGCTCGTAGCTCGTCAGTTCCGCGTTGGTATGCTCCGTATGCAGCGTAACGCTATGGATCGCATGAGCATGAGCGACCTCGAAACTGTAACTCCTGGTCAGCTGATCAACGCTCGCCCGGTAGTTGCTGCCGTTCGTGAATTCTTCGCCAGCTCACAGCTTTCACAGCTGATGGACGACGTAAACCCACTTGCTGAGCTTTCACACAAGCGCCGTTTGAGCTCAATGGGTCCTGGTGGTCTTTCACGTGAGCGTGCTGGTCTCGATGTTCGTGACGCGCACCCAACTCACTACGGACGCCTTTGTTCAGTGGAAACCCCAGAAGGTGCGAACATTGGTCTCGTGCTTAACCTCGCAAGCTACGCTCGTGTTAACGAATACGGCTTTATTGAAACTCCATACCTCAAGGTTGTTGACGGCAAGGTGACTGATGAAGTTGTCTATCTTGATGCCGCCCAAGAAGTTACTGAAGTTATCGCTGAAGCTGGTGTTGAACTCAACGAAGACGGCACGTTCAAGGATGAGCGCGTTAGTGCTCGTAACTTCCTGAACCCAGAGCAAGTTGATGCTAGTGAAGTGACCTACATGGACGCTGCGCACAAGCAGATCCTTGGTTCTACTGCGAGCCTCGTGCCATTCGTAGAGAAGGACCGTGTGGACCGTGCTCTTACCGGTTCAAACATGCAGAAGCAGGCTGTACCTCTTCTGTTCCCAGAAGCTCCAACTGTTGGTACTGGTATTGAGCGTGAAATCGCCAAGAATACCAGCCAGCTGATTACCGCTGAAGAAGACGGTGAAGTTGTTCGTGCTGACGGTGACCAGGTTCACGTTAAGTACAAGAGCGGCACTAAGATCTACGAAGTCGTTCACTTTGAAAAGAGCAACGACGATCGTTCAATCAACCAGAAGGTCCGCGTTAATCGTGGTGATGTCGTCAAGCAGGGTGACATTCTTATCGAAGGTGCATCTGTTGCCGACGGTGAACTCGCACTTGGTCGTGACCTTACGGTTGCCTTCATGCCGTGGGGCGGTTACAACATGGACGACGCGATCGTACTTTCTGATCGTATCGTCAAGGAAGATGCGCTTACGAGCATCAACATCAAGGACTACACTGTTGAAGTCCGCGAAACCAAGCTTGGTCCAGAAATCGTCACTCGCGATATTCCAAATGTATCTGAAGAATCACTTCGTCACCTCGACGAAAACGGTATCGTTCAGGTTGGTTCTGAAGTTAAGGCCGGCGACGTGCTCGTTGGTAAGATTACTCCAAAGGGTGAGCAGGAACTCAGCTCAGAAGAGCGCCTTCTTCGTGCAATCTTTGGTGAAAAAGCCAAGGACGTTCGCGATACTTCACAGCGCATGAACAACGCTGGTGGTGGTAAGGTCGTCGGTGTTAAGATCTTCAGCCGTGAAAACGGCCACGAACTTAAAGCCGGTGTTCTTATGCAGATCCAGATCTTCGTAGCACAGCTCCGCAAGATCTCTGTCGGTGACAAGCTGGCAGGTCGTCACGGTAACAAGGGTGTGGTCGCTCGTATCCTCCCTGCAGAAGATATGCCATTCATGGAAGACGGCACTCCAGTAGATGTCGTCTTGAACCCACTCGGTGTCCCAAGTCGTATGAACATTGGTCAGCTGTTTGAAACTCACCTTGGTATGGCTGCGCGTGCCCTTGGTTACAAGGTTGCAACGCCTCCATTCAACGGTGTGCCAAACGAAGTTATCGGTGATGAGCTTGAAAAGGCTGGTCTTGCCCGCGACGGTAAGAGCCAACTCTTCGACGGCCGTACTGGTGACGCGTTTGAAGAGCGCACGACTGTTGGTGTCATGCACATGATTAAGCTGCACCACATGGTCAGCGACAAGATCCACGCTCGTTCAACTGGTCCATACACAATGGTCACCCAGCAGCCACTCGGTGGTAAGGCCCAAAACGGTGGTCAGCGCTTCGGTGAGATGGAGGTGTGGGCACTGGAAGCTTACGGTGCTGCCGCAACGCTCCAGGAAATGCTTACTATCAAGTCAGACGACGTTTACGGTCGCGCAAAGGCGTACGAATCGATCATCAAGAATGAAGCGATCGTTGGTCCAAAGCTACCTGAATCATTCAACGTCCTCGTGAAAGAACTCCAGGGTCTCGGTCTGCGTGTTGATCTGCTCGACGAATCAGAAGATGAAGTTGTCGATGCTGAGCACTTGATCGCAAACGCTGGTCCAGAAGACAAGACTGTCCCTGCTGATGTCTCATTTGTAGACGAAGACGCGGAAACTGTACTCGATGAAGCTGATGAATTCGGTGATATCGAAGACGGCATGAACATTCAGGATATTGATGAAATTGAAACAATTAAGGAGGAGGCGTAAGATGAGTCGAGTTGTCGCATCAAACGGCATTGCTGATTTCGACGCAGTGCGCCTAGCTGTAGCCAGCCCTGAGGATATGCTCAAGTGGAGCTACGGTGAGGTCACTAAGCCAGAAACTATCAACTACCGCACCCAGAAGCCAGAGCGCGACGGTCTGTTCTGTGAGCGTATCTTTGGTCCAGTCAAGGACATCAACCCACACGACAGCAAGCTAAAGGGTGTTCGTTCACGCGAAGCTGCAGTCGACAAGAACGGTGAGCTCGTTACGAAGAGCATCGTTCGTCGTGAGCGCATGGGCCACATCAGCCTGGCTGCGCCAGTTGCGCACATCTGGTTTATGCGTGGTACTCCAAGCGCAATGAGCTTGTTGCTTGGTATTACCGTTCGTAACCTCGAGCGTATCGCTTACTTTGCTACCTATGTCATCCTTGATGTAGATGCTGAAAAGCGCGATCAGTACCTTGCTGATCTTGAAGCTGAAACCGAAGCTGGCCGCATGGCTATCAAGATGCGCTTTGAAAAAGAAGCTGAAGTTGAAGGTGCTGACATTAAGGCACTTGCCGAACAGCAGTCACGTGAAGTTGAAGACCTAAACGAAAGCTACACACTGAAGAAGTCTCAGCTTGAAAGCCTCGTAAAGGGCGCTCTTCTCAACGAAACTGACTACCGTAACCTCCCTGAAGAGTACGAAGAACTCGTTAAGGTTGGTATGGGTGGTACAGCCCTCAAGGCTCTTCTCGACGAAATCGACCTGCCTGTTCTTATCAAGCAGCTGTCTGAAGAAGTTGAAAGTGCTAAGGGTCAGCGTGAGAAGAAGCTTCTAAAGCGCCTCAAGGTGCTTGAAGGTATGCACGCTGCCGGCATCAAGCCAAGCAGCCTAACGCTTACTGTTCTGCCTGTTATCCCACCGGACCTTCGTCCAATGGTGCAGCTGACCGGTGGTCGCTTCGCAACCTCAGACCTTAACGACCTTTATCGTCGTGTTATCAACCGTAACAACCGTCTTAAGAAGCTGATTGAGCTCAACGCCCCTGAAGTTATCCGCCGCAACGAAATGCGTATGCTCCAGGAAGCTGTCGACTCACTCGTAGACAACTCAGCTGCCCGCGGTGGTCGTGCTGTGAACGCCACTGGTGGTCGCCGCCGCCTCAAGAGTATCAGCGACATGCTCAAGGGTAAGCAGGGTCGTTTCCGTCAGAACCTTCTCGGTAAGCGTGTTGACTACTCTGGTCGTTCAGTTATCGTCGTTGGTCCTAAGCTTAAGATTCACCAGTGTGGTCTGCCAAAGCAAATGGCTCTCGAGCTATTTAAGCCATTCGTCATTAGCTGGTTGATCCGTGGCGAGCACGCACACAACATCCGTTCAGCAACTCGTCTGATCGAGGCTGGTGATGCACTCGTCTGGGACGCACTTGACGCTGTGATTGAAGGTAAGTACGTTCTCTTGAACCGTGCGCCGTCACTCCACCGTCTATCAATCCAGGCCTTCCAGCCAGTGCTCGTAGAAGGTAAGGCTATCCAGCTCCACCCACTTGTCGCCAACGGTTTCAACGCCGACTACGACGGTGACCAAATGGCTGTTCACCTTCCACTTTCTGACGAAGCGCAGGCTGAAGCTCGCGAATTGATGTCAGCTACAAACAACTTGCTGAAGCCAGCCGATGGTTCACCGGTACTCAGTATCGGACAGGACGTTGTCCTTGGTAACTACTACCTGACTTATGACAAGCCAGGCGCGCAGACTGATACTGTAAAGCCGTTTAGCTCTGTCTACGAAGCCGAAATGGCCTACGACAAGGGTACTATCCAGCTTCAGACTCCTATCCGCGTCTTCGCTAAGGGTGAAATCCGTGAAACTACTCTCGGTCGTGTTTTCTTCAACGAAATCCTTCCAGAGGACTTCCCGTATGACAACTCAGTCCAGAGCAAGAAGCAGCTTAAGAAGGTTCTTGGACTTGTCTTTGACAAGTACGGTGCTGAGCTAACTGCCCAGACTGCTGACCGCATGAAGGGTCTTGCATTCCGTTTCGCAACTGTCGCCGCTATCTCAACCGGTAAAGACGACTACCTGCACTTTGAAGAAATTAGCCAGTTCATCGCAGAAGGTGACGCCAAAGCAGCTCTCATCTCTGAGCAGTTCGACCAAGGTCTTATCACTGATGATGAGCGATACAACCTTACTGTTGCTGCGTGGCGCGCAGTTGACCGCCAGGTCACTGAGTTCCTCCAGGACCAGCTCAAGAACATGGACACCAGTATTTCTGTCATGGTCAACTCTGGTGCTCGTGGTGATATCTCAAACGTGAAGCTAGCGAGCGCAATGATCGGTCTCCAGGTGGATGCTACCAACAAGGAAATCGAGCTTCCGATTCGTTCAAGCTTTAAGGACGGTCTGAGTTCACTTGAGCAGTTCGTCGCCACCCGTGGTGCACGTAAGGGTCTTATCGACACCGCTCTTAAGACTGCTGACTCAGGTTACCTGACTCGTCGTCTGGTTGATGTGTCACAGGACGTCTTCACCGTGGAAGCCGAAGAAGAAGATGAAGGCTACGCTATTTACCGCAGCGAATCAGAAATGACGATGATCGACTTCGGTAACCGTCTTGCTGGTCGCTACACTGCTGAAGAAGTTCAGGGCCACGTTGGTAAGGACGAGCTCATTACTCGCGCCATTGCTGACAGCATTGAAGCTGACTCAGAAGTCACAAGCGTAAAGATCCAAAGCGTTCTTTCGACTAAGAACCTCCGTGGTATTCCACAGAAGAGCTACGGTATCGATATGGCTACCGGTCACCTGATTGCTAAGGCGCAGCCAGTTGGTGTTATCGCCGCACAGTCAGTCGGTGAGCCTGGTACTCAGTTGACGCTTCGTACCTTCCACGCCGGTGGTGTGGCTGGTGGTGACATCACCCAGGGTCTCCCTCGTGTTGAAGAGCTCTTTGAAGCTCGTACACCAAAGGGCCAGGCCTACATTACTGAAGTAACTGGTCTAGTAGATACTTGGGAAGATGGCAAGAAGTACATCGTTCAGGTAACTCCAGAAGCTGGCCACGTTGAGCGTATCGCCCTCGAAGGTCGTACGGTTAACGTTAAGGCTGGCAGCAACGTAAAGGTTGGTGACGTTCTCGCTACCGCCGAAGGTGAAGCGAAGCCACTTGTTGCACCATTTGACGGTGTCGTAGAAGTTGCTGAAGATACACTGGTTCTGGCTGCAAATGCTGGCGCACCAGTTCGCTACGAAATCCCTGGCACGACTCAGCTCGTTGTATCAGCTGGTGACACCGTAGAAGCAGGCGACCGCCTGACGATCGGTTCACTCAACTTGCACGACCTGATGCGCCTCAAGGGTACCGAAGCTACTCAGCGTTACATCATCAACGAAGTTCTGCGTATCTACGCCGCACAGGGTCAAGACGTTGCCGACAAGCACCTCGAGATCATCGTGCGTCAGATGTTCAGCCGTGTTCAGGTTGAAGATCCAGGTGACAGCTCATTTGTTACCGGCGACATTGTCTCTAAGGCTGCTGTTGTCGAAGCGAATGCCGAATTGGCTGCAGAGGGTAAGGATCTTATCCGCTACACCCAGCTGCTCCTCGGTATCACCAAGGTCTCTATCTGGAGCGATAGCTGGCTATCAGCTGCGTCCTTCCAGGACACAACTCGCGTGCTCATCAACGCTGCAACTAGCGGCCGCGCTGACCGCCTCCACGGCCTCAAGGAAAATGTGATCATCGGTCGCAAGATCCCTGTAGGTACGGGTGCAGCCCGCGATGATGTTTCAGAGGATTTCGCCGAAGAAATCGCTGAAGACGTCGAATTTGCCGCCTAGGCAAACAAAACCTCACACAAGCTTTACCCCTGTTCATAACGAGCAGGGGTATTGCTTTTTTATCTATTTTATGGTAATATTTGCTCAATCCAATCTGGCACCCGCCAGTTGGAAGTACTGGTCGCTTATGACCGACAGCACGAAAGGAACTTCCGTGGGGGGCTCTGTTCTAAGAAGGAGGTGGGTTCGATTGACTACTCCGCGTAGCGATGAACTTGCACTGCTCGGTGTGGCAAAGAATCGGTTTAGTACCATTCCAGCCATTCGAGACGCAGAAAATTACCAGCAATTGGTGATTGCATTATTTGAATTCGATGAACAGAAACTCGACCGGAAGGCTAAAGACTGGAAAGTCCAGCATGACCTTCAGCTTCGTGTTCGCTCGTTCATCATGGATCACAAGATCAAAAAGGGGTAAGATCATGGCAGGTACAGAAGTGAGCAAGATTGCCGCTGAAGCACACGAGAAGTTCGGGCTGACAATCCCGGTAATTCTCGATGCGAGTACTGACGGCGGTGTTGCCGTTGTGCTTCGCAGGGCGCGGCGCGACCTGATCGATTCGGCCTATGAAAGGGCTGATAATGGCGCGTTTAAGCTGACGGATTCTGAGCGTCAAGAACTGCTTGCAATCGTCGACATGGCGGAGAAGTTTGTTAAGGATCGTCACCTTCAGCACGCATACGACGCACCCTGCTAGTACGGCTCGTTGAAAAGGCCCGTTGAGTTGTCTCAACTCCGAGCCCGCTCAACGGGCCTTTTCAATTTCTTAGGTACCCTTGCAATTCTTGTATACAAGCAATACCCTATAGGTAGCTTGATGGTTCCGTGGGGGATTATCGGGTAGTAAGTAGCCACTACGACCAAGCCCGCTGGGGGTAAGAGTGCCGTGTTGATCGATCGGATTGATATGAAAAAAGGCAAGAAGGTAAAAAAGGAAAAGCAGGCAGTCCAACACTGGCGTCAGCAGGTTGAGCGGGCCTTGGTACGCGTCCAGGCGTGCTTTGGCAGCCAACTGGGCGAGGCGGATCAGAACACTCTGGCCGGCGTCTTTGTTGTCGAAGAAAATGCGCTGCAGTTGTGTGAAGCTGGAAACGTCAGTGCGGCAATCTCGCTCCTCAAGGAGCAGAAAGGCGCCATGGTACCGGTTGCGATCGATATCCTACAGCGCAATACTGTACAAAAGCCGTAAATGAATTGCGGCACCCGCCCGAGAAGAGCCCGCGAAGCAAGTCGCAGCAGCCTTCTCGGGCTCTTCTATTTTCTCAGGAAAATAAAAGTGTGAAATTATTCACAAAAACCCCTTGAAAACCTAAAAATACAGAGCTATTCTAAAAAGGTAAAGCGAACTTCATGCAGTTGGAGTTGCAGTACCCGACAATACACACTATCTGGGGAAGGTGACAAAGATGTCTATAAGTACATCTGCAGTAACCGAACGATCATTCTTTGCCGTTGATGTGCCTCAGCCGCGTCGCGATGAGATTATGGAGTACCTTGAATCTCATCCGAACCTGCTGTCGCTGTGCAATGACGGTAAGGTCGAGCAGGCGGCACGAGCAATTGAAGCGAGTGCGGCCAAAGGTCACCCCGAAGAGCGATCGATGGCATCGGCGCTGCGCAACTGCGCGGCATTCTGGACCAGCTGATCGTTCAGTCGGCATGAGCCTGGGAGGAGCCCGCGAAGTCAATCTTCGCTGAGCTCCACTCGGGCTCCTTTCATATCTTGAAATATCCGCCAAAATCTGCTATGTTTATAGATGAGTTTCCACTTTTTGGAGTTTGTCCGTGAGAGAATGTGTACACACGGCAGGCAGCTGAAAAGTAAAGATGGCGCGGTCATGCTGAGACCAACCCATAAATAACCGAAGCGATCTCGCTTCATTAACCATGACAACAGGAGTTTTCATGCCAACTATCAACCAACTCGTGCGTAAGCCACGCAAGACTGCTGTGAAGAAGTCAAAGTCTCCAGCACTTGGTCGCATCCACAACGCACTCAAGACTCGTTACTACGACCAGGACGCTCCGCTTAAGCGTGGTGTTTGTGTCAAGGTAACAACTAAGACACCAAAGAAGCCTAACTCAGCGCTTCGTAAGGTTGCTCGTGTACGCCTGACTAACGGTCAGGAAGTATGGGCATACATTGGTGGTGAAGGCCACAACCTCCAGGAGCACGCAGTTGTGCTCGTACGCGGTGGTCGTGTGCCAGACCTTCCAGGTGTTCGTTACCACATCGTTCGTGGTGCGCTCGACCTTCAGGGTGTTGCTAAGCGTCAGCAGGGCCGTTCTAAGTACGGTGCTAAGAAGGAAGGTAAGTAATCATGCCTCGTAAAGTAACTAAATCACTACAGCGTGTCCCAACGCCAGACCGCAAGTACCAGAGCCCGCTTGTGCAGCGCCTGATCAACAAGTCTATGCTCGACGGCAAGAAGCTTGTTGCAGAACGTGCTGTTTATACTGCGCTTGAAATCGCTGCCAAGAAGCTTGATAGCGAAGATCCACTTGCAGTCTTTGAAAAGGCTCTCAAGAACGTTTCACCAAACTTTGAAGTTAAGTCTCGCCGTGTCGGTGGTGCCAACTACCAGATTCCATTCCCAGTAGCTGGTCACCGCCAGATGCACTACGCGTTTAGCTGGCTTGTCCAGTCTGCACGCGCACGCAACGGTATGCCTTACTCACAACGTCTTGCACTCGAAATCGTTGACGCACACAACGAAGCCGGTGCTGCCTTCAAGAAGAAGGAAGACACCCACAAGATGGCCGAAGCCAACCGTGCTTTCGCTCACTTCGCTCGCGGCTAATCGCCAAAAGCAACAATCAACCGGTCCTAAGGGGCCGGTTTTTTGTATATTATTTCACATACAGAGGTTGAGAAAGTCTCTATCATGGGTGTAGTAACTAGGAGGTGCATATGCGTATCATTTCTACACGGATTCACGGAATCATTGATCTAATTGTGTCCGGTACGCTGATTTTCACTCCTTTTATATTTGGCTTTGCATCCGTGGGTGGTGCTGCTGTAGTGATCCCGATCATCCTCGGCATCGTACTGGTTTTCTACAGTGAGCTTACCGACGACGAAGAGGGAATCCTCCGAGTGATTAGTATGCCGTTTCACATGATGCTCGATATCGTCCTCGCGGCCGGCCTCATGTTGTCGCCGTATCTCTTCAATTTCGTCGATCAGCCGCTTAATGTCTGGTTGCCGCATGTTGTCATCGGTATCATCCTGATGGTCGTGACGCTTCTGACCAATACTGTCCCATACGTTCGTCGCCACCCACGCTACCCACACTCGGCGTTATAGCGCTTATTCTTGATTAAATCGCTCATTAGCGGTTTAATCTCTCCATGGAAGATAAACTTGATCCTCGTACTATTGAGGAGCTAAACCACATAAATTGGATTGATCGGCGCCGCCGACAAGAAGAGGCTCATTTACTTCGTGCAGCCGAACTTCGCGACACGCTTAATACGTATCGTTTTCAGGATGACGATCAGCGCCTGGCGTACGCCCATAGTGTACTCATGGAGCTCGATAAGGGGAGTCCGTATATCAATAGATCGGTGACGGTCAACGGGAATTGCATGTGGCAGGTGTATAACAGCAAGACTGGCGCGGCAAGAATTAAATCTATGCCATTTGTTGACGCTAAAATGACCGATCGTGGCATGACATTGCTTGCGCACGATCATGAAGATGACGGTGAGGGACGGACGGTGCTTGCCATCGGTCACTTACTGGAATATGCCGAAGGAGAATCAATCAAGCATGTTGTTGCGCCACTTGAAGGTGCTGACCTAACGTACGATCTTGCAGCTGATGATTATGAGGATGCGTTGCGTTCAGTTATGCCTGCGGAGATGGTGGATCTGTTGCGTCGTATAACAGCCGTAACTAGTGACGATGAGCTGCAAAGTGCGGTTAATTTAATGGCAAGGATGCGCGTTGACGGAAGTCATCTTTCGTCGATAACAATGCGCGATATATCTAACTACGTAGGTGAGCGCTTGGCTATCGATGACAAGGTACCGTACGTAATTGCTATGAATGAACATATCCTACAGCAAGAGGGCGGATACAAAAAAATCACCCCAAGTTCATCTGAAGTGCAAGCCGTGCAAATCATGGACACGGTACTATTGCCGTCAATTGAGGGTACTGACTGGCGCTGGTTCTTCCACGTACTGCCAGTCACGACAGGTGGCATTTACGGCGAAGAGGGTGAGTTTTTGGTGCCACTGAGCTCCATTGAAGCTCTTCAGCGTATACAAAATGACGAAGATGAAATGAATATTGATGAGCGAAGCTAATTTCTTCAGACCTGGATTACCATCGCTCGAACAGGACCTGGCCGAGGAGCGCGTGATCCTTACGGACATGCTCTCGGATTACTATGATCAAAGTGCTGGTCGGCCTCTTGTCGATGATCGTATAGATTTGCTAGACCCGCCGCTCGAGATTGTGTACCTTGAATCACTAACAGTCTACCTAGGTGGTCGGTCGCATGAGCATTTCTTGGCAACGCACGCGGCATTTCACTTTGCAATCAATGTTGCCGGTCTGCTGGACTGGCAGGTGAGGGATCTTAAGGGGGCACTGCCGATGCTTGATGAAGTACCTGATGGCGTCAAGCTCAGTGATGCACGCCAGGTGATCCTCGACATGGCGGAAACTTACATGCAGTCTCGGCCGCGTCTCGATGGCTTGTTTGCGGCCTACTCGCCCAACATTGATCCTACAGATTCCTTCTTGATGGAGGCGGAAGCGATTTACGCCTTGACGCTGCGTCAGATTGAATTTGCCGGCATCCGCGGCCATATTCAGCTGACCGAGGATTGACAAGGGGTCGCATATTTACAAAAACACTAAAATAGTGTATAATAAATTCCATGACAGTTCCCAACTACGAATTTGATCTCATCACCAAACAGTATGAAGACCCGGCAGTCACTGCGGCGCTTGAGATGGCCAAGGATATCGAGTCGCGGATCAACAATCCTGAGCTTAGTGATAGCGATATTCGAAGTATTTTAGGTGACGATCTCAAGGGTCTGAACGATACCTGGCCATACAAGGGTAAGATGATCCGGCTTTCGGGAGATCTTTTTCTTAAGAATAAGCAAGGCGCTATTACGGATATTGCCCAATGTAAGAACGAAATAGTGGTTTCAGATGGTTTCGGGATTGCCTGTGCGGTACGTACGCCAGAATCGCCGGCGCCTACACTCCGGATTGTGCACAATCTAGCCCTGCCGCTTGAAGATGAGGTCGTGGACTGTATTGCATATCGGGACGATGTATTGATCGATTACCAGGACCCTCAACTGACTAGTCAATCTCTGTAAAATCTGCTAAAATAACTAGGAAACGTTATTTTTGCATGTCTGAAAATAATTCGTAATAATTAAGGAATAAGGAAGAGATACGCCCCATGGCAGAAAAAAATGTCCAGTTAAAGGACTTCCGCAATATCGGTATTATCGCGCACATCGACGCCGGTAAGACCACAACTACCGAAGGTATTTTGTACCGTACCGGTATTAATCACAAGATCGGCGAAGTCCGTGGTGACGGCGATGGCGCAACCACTGACTGGATGGCTCAGGAAAAGGAGCGTGGTATCACGATTACTTCAGCTGCTGTCACGTGTTTCTGGAAGGGTCATAAGATCAACATCATTGACACGCCTGGTCACATTGACTTTACCGCTGAGGTTGAGCGTTCACTACGTGTCCTCGACGGTGCTGTAACGATCTTTGACGGTAAGATGGGTGTTGAAGCTCAGTCTGAAACCGTATGGCGCCAGGCGAACAAGTACGGCGTGCCGCGTATTTGTTTCATCAACAAGATCAACCAGACAGGTGGCGACTTCTACAAATCTCTTCAGAGTATTCACACTCGTCTTTCAAAGAACGCTCTTCCTGTTCACTTGCCAATTGGCTTTGAAAAAGACATCAACGGTCTTGTTGACCTCGTAGAAATGAAGGCATACACCTACAGCGACTACACCGACAAGGCTCTTATCGAAGGTGAAATTCCTGCCGATATGCTTGAAAAGGCAACAAACGCACGTGCACTTCTCGTAGAAGCTGCCGTTGAAGCTGAAGACGAACTGATGGACAAGTTCTTCGAAGGCGGTGTTGAAGCTATTACTACCGAAGAGCTCAAGCGCGGTCTTCGCAAGCGTGTTCTCGCTGGTGACTTCTACCTTGTATCTGGTGGTGACGGCCGTGGTGTGATCGTTGAGAAGCTTCTCGACATCATGACCGACTACCTGCCAAGCCCACTTGATGTTGACGCTATCTGGGGTACTAACCCTAAGACTGGCGACGAAGTATCTCGCAAGCCAGACGACAAAGAGCCAATGGCTGCGCTCGCATTTAAGCTCGCAACTGACCCATTTGTTGGTAAGCTGATCTTCGTTCGTGTTTACTCAGGTAAGCTAACCGCTGGTAGCTACGTCCTCAACACGACGACTGGTGAAAAAGAACGCGTTGGTCGTATCGTGCGTATGCACGCCGACAAGCGTGAAGAAATTGATTCTGTGAGCGCTGGTGACATCGCAGCAGTCGTCGGTCTTAAGGGTACCTTTACAGGTCACACCTTGACTGATCCTGCGCACCCGATTGCACTTGAGTCAATCGTCTTCCCAGATCCACCTGTATCGATTGCAGTAGAGCCAAAGACCAAAGCAGACCAGGAAAAGATGGGTATCGCATTGCAGCGTCTTGCTGAAGAAGACCCAACCTTCCGTGTTCACACCGACGACGAGACTGGTCAGACGATCATGTCTGGTATGGGTGAGCTTCACCTCGACATCCTTATCGATCGTATGAAGCGTGAATTTAACGTTGAAGCAAACATCGGTGAGCCACAGGTTGCCTTCCGTGAGTCAATCAAGGGTAGCTCTCAGGTTCAAGGTAAGCACGCCAAGCAGTCTGGTGGTCGTGGTCAGTACGGTGACGTATGGATTCGCTTCGAACCAAACGAAGTCGGTAAGGGCTTTGAGTTCTTCGACGAAATCAAGGGTGGTGTTGTTCCTCAGGAATACCGCAAGCCTGTCGAGCAGGGTGTTAAAGAAACCCTCGACGGTGGTGTTATCGCCGGCTTCCCAGTCGTGGATGTTAAAGCGACTCTCTACGATGGTAGCTACCACGATGTCGACTCAAGCGAACTTGCCTTTAAGTTGGCTGGTAGCCTTGCAGCACGTGAAGGTATCAAGCAGGCGAAGCCAATCCTTCTCGAGCCTGTCATGAAAGTTGAAGTTACGACTCCTGAAGACTTCATGGGTGACATCATCGGCGACCTTAACTCTCGCCGTGGCCGTATCGATGCTATGGAAGACCTCATGGGTGGCGCTAAGCTTATCAAGGCTTACGTACCACTTGCGAGCATGTTCGGTTACACTGGCGACATTCGTTCGATGAGCCAGGGTCGTGCAGCCAGCACCATGGAGCTTGCTCAGTACGAGGAAGTACCACCAAACGTTGCACAGGAAATCATCGAAAAGCGCGCAAGCAAGTAATCGATGTATCTACAAAAAAACCACCCGACTCTAGGGTGGTTTTTTTATTGCGTTGCTATATTGACTACATCAGTTTGGGGGCATATAGTGTAGGTACGTGCTAAGCAGCTAGCATGGTTCTTCCAGGAGACGGGATGCAAACGATGACAGCACCTGTGCAGCCGGAAATTGATCTCAGTCATCTGCCGCTGGTAGAGAAGCTGAGGGCCAACCATCCGGGGGCAACGATGGCAATACTGGATCTCCTTCGGTATAGGAGGAGGATCTGTGAGCCGTTGGATGCCGACGCAAAGTGGTGTCTGGGGGCACTTGATACACTCAATATATGTGGTTCGGATCTTTGTGGGCTGTGGTGCAGTTGTAACCAAAGCTCAGAGCAGATGATTCAGTTCCTAAAAGCTTGTTGTGGCGGGAATTATGGCTTCGGTCGTGATGCTCTCCTTCAGGCGGTTGTACGTGGCAATCAAGCAGCTATAGCCTCAACGGGGCGGCAGCTGGTCTCGGTAATACCTGGTCTCTAAGATATCGGTCGGCCGTACTGGGCGGCTGACCGATATCAAGTCACTTGAGGGTGGCTTATTTTTTTGCAAGACTTTACTATCGGGCGAGTTGATGATATTGCATATTAATAAAAAAAGTGGTATAAGTATGATTGAATTCGTGTGCATCCGCCACGAATTAACGCTAGATTTACGGGGGAACATTGTCAGTAGGTACTATCTCACGGTTGCCACTCGATGTTATGACGAGTGAAGCGCTTCGTGAAAAGATTGCAAAACGGATCATCCGTGCGCAAAGGGCATTGGAGCGGTACGGTGAGGAATTCGTTTTTGGTAGAGACTACTCCTGCGAAAAGCGCAAAGTAATCGACAGGAGCAAGACGCTGTCGCCGCATGAGCACCGTCGCGAAAAACAGATCAACGAAAGTCGATCTGCCACGGTGGTTAAGGTTGGCGCCGTTCCGCGCGATCAGTGGCCACTCCACAGGAGTACGGTGATGATCTACGTCGAATATCACGACACCGACATGCGTCTGTACGCCTCGCGCAGGCGGTTGCGCTACATTGAGGAGGTGCCGTGGGATAAGCTTGACTCCGCCAAGTACACCAATGTGCTTGATGAGCTCGAGTTTCTCTTGAAGCCCATTCTCGACCAACTGGTTGATGAGAACTGAGATCAACCGTCTAGCGTTACCCCGTATCTCTTCGGAGATGCGGGGCTTTCGCTTTTTTGGCCTCTCATACCTAGGGGGTGATAAATTGCCAAATACAGACTGAGCCGGTATAGTCAGCAGTATGAAAGAGCCGCGAGAGGGTGACATGTTTAACCGACTCGAGCGTGACATGGTGCACGACCTCTCGGCTTGGCGCCGCGAAGTAATCGATTTGTTTAACACAATGCATGAGGCGGCTCTCAGATTTCAGCAGGCAAAGAGTGGCAGTATGTTGCCGCTGGTGTCTCCGGCAAACGTCACTGAGATGCGAATCAACTTAACTGGCTATATCGCCGAAGAGTGGGATGAGCTTCAGGATGTACCGCTCCCGGGTGAATTTATGCAGATCAGTGGGCCGGTACGCTGGTATGATGCGGCCGACCAAGAGGATGTCCCGACGCCGCACCTTCTTTTAGATGACCGTCACATCTACGGCAACTATGTCGACTGGAAGATTCTGCCAAATTTTGATGCAATGTTGCCGCCGACGCCGCAGGAGGGGCAAATAAAACCTGGTACCGACATCCCGTTCTTTGGGCTACACCTTGTCATCGAAGACCCTACGTTTACAGATGCCAATAATAACCTTATTAGAATTTATGCCGATGAGATCTATGTGTCCATACACTATGAGCGTGCACGATTTGTGATTTACGGGAACTACTAGCAAACTCCGCCTCTGGTTTTCATATGCTACGTTTCTATAAAAAAGTGGTATAATATACAAATTCAGCATGAAACACATACTGAACGATAGGGGGCACACACTTATGGGAGACGTCGTCAGTCTTATGGCGGGTAATGTCATTGACCTTGCCGACTATAAGCGAGAGCGTCAGCAGCGTGCGCGTGAGCGTGCTGTTGATGAGACGATCATGACTTGCTATGAGAGTATGTTGAAAGCTGGAGTGCTGCGCGAATTGTCGTTGTACCTACCTGCTTATTGCAGGTCGTCGGCGATATTGACCGATGACCAGCGACGGGGCTTTGCAGAATACATAGACAATCAGGTCGCAGATGAAGCTACACTAAGGCGCCTCAGGGAGCTTACGCGTCTCTGGGGCTTCGATACTATCCAGCGTCTGGCCGAGCAGACAGTCTACAAAGGCTGCCTCCGACTGGCGCTGTTCAGAGAAGGTGGCGGAGTTATTGCCATCTGGCGGCGCTGTTCTTAAGTGCTGCACACCCTGCCGGACCGTCCGGCCACCCTCTGCCGCAACCAGCGGCGGAGGGTTATTTAATTTTGTATCCCAGCCTTAAGCACTCATGCTTGACAATTTCCCTGGTCGGTTTACTATAAGGTGACTATGGACTGTTCTAAGGATCGAGAAGATTAATCATGCGTGCACGAATTTATAAACCCCTCTACATCCCTCGTGACAGCAGTGATCGCTACATGCTTCCGTTAGAGGAGGACATGGTGGGGCGAATACTCACGAATGCAGCTGAAGTTGTGGCAGATCGCGACAGCGAGGATGGGCTAGAGCGTGTCTATCATGACAACTTGAAACCAGCGAGCATACAGACGCGTGAAGATGGTGACACCGAATATACCTGGAAGATGCAGGTGCGACGTGATGAAGAAGTAGAGGGCGCGGAGTCATTCCTTGTCTACCAGCTTGAATACACGGAAGAGACGACTGTTGAGATAGGTGATCTAGAGTCTCATGAACAGGAGCAGCTTGTTGCTCTGCTGCGTGAGCAGGGTGAGCAAAACGAAGACCTTATCGATACCATCACCGCTGTTGCGACAGATGCGAGTGATCCGGTGCATATTACGCGTCTCAATAAGGTGGCGTACATATGTGGCCAGGAGAATCTCTCAATTACAAAGCGGCACGAAGTCGACTATATTGTAAACGGCGAATCAATTATGCATCTTAGTGACGATACATCAGAGGCGGCATGCGATGATCAGACGACGACGGTTCGTAGCCTTGATATGGATCTAGAGTTCGTGACGGCTGATGATATTGTAAAGATTCATGAAATTCTTTACCGTCTTGGTTTGCCGGGTGGAAAGCTCGTTGAAGATGTTACTGATCGCTACGTTGATGGCAGTTATACCTACGTTGACTGATGGACTGCTCGCTAAGACAGCCTAGCGAGTTCTTTTTCAATATATTCATTATCGACGGCACCGCGGTAGAACTTGCCAATCAATAGGCCGATAACAATAAATAGAATACCCATGCCTGTAAGAATGTATGATGGTGCGCTTTCGGCTTCGCCTTCATCGTTAAGGAACGAGGCTACTACTTTGCCTTGCTGGCTGTAGCGCAGGGTGACGATATCGCCAATTGCATACTTATTCTCGTGTGGCTTTGAATTAAGCGGAACGATGGCTTCATTTCGAATAGTGACGACTGGTAGGTATTCGGGGTCGCCTGACTTGTCTTCGTTGTAATTTTCGGTAATGTTTTCTACGACAAAATCGCCTTTGGTGCCATCTGGGCCATTGACTGTGCGGATGTCGGCACTAAGCATGTAACCGCTAATTCCAAAAAATAGACCTAGGGCAATAAATAGTCCGGGCACAAACCATCGCTGGCCACTGCCTCCAGGTTTACCGCCGCGCACAAAGTAGCGCTGTTCCGCGGGTGCATTCTTTATGATGTGTTTGCGGACGCGACGCCGATACGCGGCATCCGTTTCGTTGGGCTGGCGTGATAGGGAAGGGTCATTGTTCATTAAGGGTGTGCTTTCTGAGTTTGAGTGATGACGGTTGTCATATTAATAACTCTCACCATCTTATCAACTTAGGCGTATAGGGTCTAATGCCGTACGGCTGCCTAGAGCTTGCTATCTAAGGCGGTGTGCGTAGCTATAGGGGGCTGGATGAGTGTACTATGTTGCTAATTAGGGCAAATATTGTATAAT
>CAMPGV010000006.1 GCA_946885745.1 uncultured Candidatus Saccharibacteria bacterium
TCCTATTTCCGCTCACTTTGCTCGCTTTACGAACCCCGCGCTGTTTTGCTACGCAAAACTCGGGGATTCAAATCACACAGAGCCATGAAAAAAGAAGGTACAATGACCTTCTTTTTTCATGGCTGGGATGGAGGGATTCGAACCCCCGAATGCCAGGACCAAAACCTGGTGCCTTACCACTTGGCGACATCCCATTAGTGCCTACACATTGTAGCACAGGGGAGGAGGAGATTCAAAAGGGAAGAGTAAGGTATAATAATACCAATGACTAAAAAATCTTTTCCTATCGTAGAACTAACCCTTGATAAAATTGTCGGCGGCGGCCAAGCCCTAGGCAGCCTTGACTATGGCAAAAAAGCCTTTGTATGGGGTGGCCTTCCAGGCGAGAAAGTGGCCGTCCAGCTCACTAAGAAGAAATCGAGCTTTGTCGAAGGCGTCGTCACAGAAGTGCTAGAAGCAAGCAAAGAACGCGTCGAACCGGTAGACGCAACCAGCTACCTATCAACAAGCCCTTGGCAGATCATGCAGTTTGATGCGGAGCAGCACTACAAGGCAGCGCTCATCGAGGAAGCGTTTGAGCTTCATAATATCGTTTTACCGGAGGCTATCGAAGTCTATACCGATGACAAGCAATACGGCTATCGCAATAAAATCGAGTTTAGCTTCTGGTGGGACAAGGAGCTGGAGCAGCTTGATCTCGCGTTCTTCCGCCGCGGAACGCACGGCAAAATCCCCGTTGAAGGCAGCAGCCTCGCTAATGACGCCATTAACCAGGCGGCCCATGCTATCCGAGACACACTCCGCGCTCGCGAGATGCAGGCGTTTCCTCTAAAGACACTCCTCATTCGCTGCAATCGCCAAGGCATCGTTGCCGCACAGCTCTACGTCAAAGACGAGATGTTCGACGCATTTACCGAAGATGAGCTACGTGATATGGGTGTTGCCGGCTTTGAACTGATATTCTCCAACCCAAAGAGTCCAGCGAGCGTCATTACTAAGCGACTACAGGCATGGGGCGAAACCAGCCTTGCTGACACCATCCTTGATGTGCCGTTTACCTATGCGGTCGAAGGCTTCTTCCAGATTAATCTCCCTGTCTACGAACAAGCACTGCGCGATATGAAGCAGTGGATTCCTGCCGACAAGCCGGCTGTCGACCTATATAGCGGCGTTGGTACAATTGGTCTGACGATCGGCGGCGACAATATTACTATGGTTGAAATCAACGAACACGCCGTGCGCGAGATGGAGCGCAATATTACCGCCCTAGAGCGTGAACAAGCCGCCAAGGCGATCCTAGCACCTAGTGAGAGCGCGCTCGACCATATAACAAGCGATGCGACAATCATTGTTGACCCGCCTCGTGCTGGACTACACGAAGACGTTATCAAAAAGCTTCTCGAAGCCGCTCCAAGCCGCATCATCTACCTGAGCTGCAACCCTGTCACTCAAGCACGTGATGTCGCCATGCTCGCAGAGGGATACGGCGTCCGAGCGCACCGCGGCTACAACTTTTTCCCGCGCACACCTCACATCGAGCACCTCGTCATTCTCGATCATTACAACTAAAGTACCTTGTATTACACTTATGCATTGCTTAAACTATAAGCAGCATGAAGACAAAAAGCGGCTTCACCCTGGTAGAACTCATCGTAGTTATTGCGGTACTTGGTATGCTGGCGATCATTGCCATCTTCAACTACCTCAATATTCAAAGCCAAGCTCGTGACGAACAGCGCGCCTCTGACGCGACTGTCGTGGCAGAAAGTCTTGAAAAATACTTTACCGACAACGGCGAATACCCAAGCGTCAGTGATGTCACAAATACCAACGGCAATGACGTTAGGCAGCTACTAGGCCTTCCTAGTATCGATAGTTTACGTGCCCCGCTCGCACTTGGCAGCACCACCAACTCTTGGCAGACAGGTTCTGCGAGCAGGAGTAATCAGCTCACGTACAAATGTAAATCATCCACACCACCCGCAGGCACGCCGTGCGAGGATTTTGTTGTCGAGTACTATAAGGAACAAGATGACACCGCTGTGGTCATCAATAGTCGCAACAAATCCAAAGTTATCGATCTCAATGAGCGCGAGGGTGTCGTTGCCCCAAACACGCCAGGCATCAGTATCGCTCTCGTTACCAACAATGCAGTTGCAACGGCCAGTACCGTAACCTGTCAGGCCGGGGGAGTAGCAAACTATTCATTCCAACGACGCACAAATGATGGCGCTTGGGGAACCTGGACCACCTGGGGGACTAGCACGACACATTCAGTCGCGGCAAATCAAGGCTGGAAATATGGTGCACGTGTGAAAGCACGCTGTGCAGTTGGCACCGTTACCAGTGCCGAATCAGCGGTCAGCGCCGAAGCTACCTATATTCGACCGATTAGCACGCCAGCCACTCCAACTATTACCGTTTCTACCAGTGGAAACCTGTCTACATGGTCTTGGAATGCGACAGCATGTCCCACTGGCACGACAGCTTATTATCAAGTGAAGTTCCTGGGCGACTGGGGTTATGAGTCAGCCTGGCTCGGACCACTCAGTAGTACGACTGACGACTGGGACACAAGCAGTCAGGGCTACCAGTACACTATGCAAGTGCGCACTCACTGTAATAGTACTTACGATACTAGCGATTGGAGCGGCATAGCCTCGGCAGCTTACATCCGTCCGGTTTCCGCACCGGGACCAATCAGCTTCAGCATTGCACGTGGAGCGTCAAATATTGCGTATGTGCGCGCCAGCGCCTCCTGTCATTCAAGCGTCAGCCTCTATTCGCGCGGTGACGTCCACAGTGTCGACTATTTCTTTACAGATACGGGTGCTTACGGCTGGTATGCAGACTCACATGGGGGAGTGTGGGTGGTGAATAGCTGGGGCCACTATGGCAGCACTCTTCAAACCGGTGCTTCAAACGGCAGCTACGGATCATACAATAGCGGCTCGCGCTGGGCAATGGCGACAGACATGCGATGCCGCAACCCAACTACAGGCCGCGCAAGCGCCACTACGGGTCGAGTTGAAAGTGGAATAATGTACCTCCCATAAGGATTGATATGAAGAAAACAAGAAACAAAGCTCAACACCGTTCCATTGCATTAGCGCTAGTTGCCGTTATTGTTATTGGCGCCATCTTTGCGGCGGCTCAATTTTATAAACCCAACAACTCCACACCAGACCCAAGTACCGATAACCCGGCCTCATCATCAAATAGCGAGACAAATTCTACTATACGTAAGGCCAAGGAAGCGCACGAACAGGGCGATTACGACACAGCAAAATCTCTTTACCAACAGGCTCGTTCAGAATACGAGGCGTCAAACGATGCAACTCAAGTTGCCGAGATCGACTCGATGATCAGCCTGATAGAAGTAGAGCAGAAGAGCAAGTCAAACCCTGAACAGCCGCCACTTGCAGGTCAAAACTAAGCTCACGTAGCCGCAGCTCACACCCCTTACTACTACACACGAGTGGCCGCCAAAACAAGACTTGCATAAAGCATGAGCGTTGTCTAAACTACAGACAGTATGAAAAACAAAACCGGTTTTACACTCGTCGAACTGATCGTGGTTATTGCCATTCTTGGACTTCTAACCGTCATTGCGGTCTTCAACTATCTTAATGTTCAGCGCCAGGCTCGCGACGAACAGCGCGCAACTGATGCAACTGTCGTCGCCGAAAGTCTTGAGCGATACTTTGCAAAGAACGGGGAATACCCGAGCGTTTCTCAGATGACCAATAGCGATGGCAACGCCGTCCGCCAATTACTTGGTCTTGGTAGTATCGATAGCCTACTCGCCCCGCTCGCTACAAGCGGCGCCACGAACTCATGGCAAACAGGTACAGCAAGCATCAGCAACCAGTTGACCTATAAGTGTAAGTCGACCACACCACCAGCCACTACGCCGTGTGAAGATTTTACAATTCAATACTTCAGTGAACAGGAAAGCACTCTTGTTGCAATCGATAGTCGCAACAAAACAGCCTCGATCGATGTTATTCAGCGCGAAGGTATCGTGGCTCCAGATGCACCATCCGTATCCGTTGCGGCTTCAGGCTCCAACGCTCTTGCAACTGCCACTCCGGTAGCCTGCCAAACAGGCACCACCCCGCGCTACTCTTTCCAAAGCCAAGTAAATAACTCTGGCACATGGTCAGCCTGGGGTGCATGGACAACCGGCACCACCAGCTCACTTGCTGCGACCGAAGGCTCAAAGTATGATTTTCGCGTAAAAGCACAATGCCAAACAGGCTCTACTGTCAGTGCGGACTCGACCACAAGTAACACCGCAAGCTACATTCGCCAGCTCAGCACTCCATCAGCTCCAGCTCCCTATATCACCGCCTCAATTCGTCCAAACTACAATGGTGGACTCTGTATGGATGCCGCAGGACAAGGCGGCGCCGGTACTGCAATTCAGGTGTATACCTGTAACGGAACAGCGGCACAAGATTGGGCATATAACAGCAATGATCGCACGATTCGGCCTACGTATAACATGAGCCTTTGTATCAGTCATGAGGGCGGTGGCGTTCAGTTCAGACTTCGCGCATGCGACGGCAACGCAGTACGCCAATGGAACTCGGACACCCGCGGCTACTTTGTATCCGTATCCTCAGGACACTGTATGGATGCTGTCAACTGGGGTGGCAGCGGCACACCTATAGCCGCCGGCAACTGTAATAATGCCAGCGCGCAAATCTGGAATCCGAGCGACTCACAGACCGCATGGACATGGCCGCACACCACCTGCCCAGCGGGTGCAACACGCGAATATCAGGTATACCGCCAAACCACCGGCCTCGCTGACTCCGGCTGGGTAGCTCCTACCGACAACGCCAACGCCCGGGACGTGCGCACCACCTCGAGCCAAGGCCACACATACACTAATCAAGTTCGTGTTCGCTGTACATCGCCTTTCGATCAAAGCGACTGGAGCGGCAGCGGTGTAGCCAGTGTCAATAAGGCCGTATTCCGCCCTGGCAACCCTTACAACTGGGCATTCGGCGTATGGGGCGGTCGTAATGGATGGGGATGGTCATTTGCCTCACCGGCTTGTGGCGCCGGCACTGCTAAGACCTACCAAGAGGAGAGCTGGATTGGTGTCAACAACAACAGCGGCGGTAGTCTCATGTACTGGCTCTCGCCACGTACGCCAAGCGGTCCCGGTAATGTCTGGTGGTATACCGCCAACTCCACCGGAGGCGCCAACTATATATGGTACGCGCCAGACGGTAGTGACAGAGGTACTACATTCGTAGACCACCCATCAGGAGGTGTGCCATCCGGTGTCGACGTAACGGCTCGCGCTATGTATCGCTGCCGCAATAACATCACCGGACGCGAAGCTTATGGCGACTGGTATCAGACAGTGATGAATTATACCTAGGAGATGAAATGTTATGGAATATAAACTACCAATACGCAGCAATCGGCGCAGAAACCTCATAGTAGCAGGAGTATCAATCTTGCTCATCGCCGCGATTGCAGCGGGAACATTCTATGCTCTTAAGTACGTGGATAGGGCGGATAAGTCCGCCTCAGTAGCCGAGACAGCCCCTGCCGAGGAAACGAGCCAGCAAAAGGCAGATAAACTCTTTGTCTCAGGTGACCTTAGCGCCGCAAAAACCGCCTATGAAAAAGCTCTTAGCGAATTCCAGGCTGCCAACAATGAGTCTGCAGCTGCAGACGTTAAGATGCAGCTGGAACTCATCGACAACATGACGAAAACTCCCGAAGCACCACAAAATACCGATCATGGCCGTGTTACCGTCGGAGCGAAGCAGTAGACAATATAAACAAGCTAGCGTATCGCTAGCTTGTTTTTATGCGACGATAGGCGAACTTCGCAGAGACACGCCAAGAATTATGGCTATAGCTGTCGTACTGGTATATTTCGCCGTTTTTCACTTCGCTAATCAGCACAAGGGCAGGATTATATGGCGCCAGCGTCCGATAGAAAATAATATCGGCATCACTGATCTGCCCACGACCCGGGAAGACATCACGAAACTTTTCACGACCAATCGCATCAAAGTAATCCGGCTGCCCCTTGGGAGGGAAGTACAACTCTGCCTTGAGTCCCATACGGGCAACGATCTTCTTGATGTCACTCAGCAGGAGTTTTGATGTGCCGTGCACAAAGACCATTAGTTGCTTTTTCTTGGTGAGGAAGACAGTTGCCGTTGCCGTGCGGCTAACATCGGCATCACGTACAATAACTCGATCTAGATCAAACGACACACCGAACTTTTCCTTTGCGATCCGTTCGATTGCCATGTCATCATAAATCTCTTCAGTCATATCTAATGGTATTGTACCACTATCTTGCAAATAGAGGAGAGGAGTATATAATCTCTTACATCATGAAGCTTGCCACTATCGAACATCAGCCTGATTTTCCTGCCGTAGATCTTGATGAAAACAACGCTCTATTCTTTGAGCTTCTTTTAACCAGCCAAAACCAAGTGGCCATGCAACACAGGCAAGCAGAAGAATTTAGCTATTTATACAAAGTTAGCCATGCCACCGCTAGATTTAATGCAGACACCATTCCCATTGGAAGCGGCTTTGAGAGCCTTGAGTATGGCATGGCTGGGTATGAGATTATTGCCTCAATTGTTGCACCCACTCAAAAACAGGTTGAGCCGATTGTTGCGCACATCGCCGCCCGTAGTTTACATAAAGTAATGCGATCCGATTACTTTCCGGCAACCATGCAAGAGCTATATAACGAGTTCACCGAGCAGCACCCAGTAACAAAACATGTTATCGAATCTGCAGCCTCGCATCGCCACGCCTATATGACCCACTATGCGGTTATTGGCGCAGCACTTGCGCGACAGATTGAACTGGATGCCCGCGAATACGATGCAAATCAAGTACAATAATAAGTAATGGATTTTTCGAGTCGCTACCAAAAACTTAACGCCGCTCAAAAACAAGCCGTCGATCATATCGATGGCCCGGTACTTGTTGTTGCTGGCCCGGGCACCGGTAAAACCGAGCTCCTCAGCATGCGTGCTGCTAATATCCTCCGACAAACCGACACACTCCCGGAGAATATTCTTTGTCTGACATTTACCGAAAGTGGCGCCGCGGCGATGCGCGAACGTTTAAGTCAGATCATTGGTAAGGATGCGTTCCGTGTCGCCATTCATACGTTCCATAGCTTCGGTACGGAAATTATTAATCAAAATGCCGAGTACTTTTACCATGGCGCCCACTTTCGCGCCGCCGATGAATTAAGCAGCTATGAACTCTTAAGGGGCATTTTTGACGAGCTACCATACGACAATCCGCTGGCCAGTAAGATGAACGGTGAGTATACCCATCTCGCCGACACCCTGACGACAATTGCCGAGCTCAAAAAAAGCGGTCTTACCAGCGATGAGCTTCTTGCGGTACTCGATGCAAATGAAATCGTACTCGATAATATCGAATCAACCCTCAACGAAGTATTCGCAGGACGTATCTCCAAGGCGAGCATTGAGCAGCTTGCGCCAATCGCACACCAAGCCGCAGATATCGCTCAGCCACATCTCCCAATCGGGATCGTACCGCTAGCTAGTGCACTGTCGCTTGATATTAGCCACGCAGTCAATGCCGCTACAGATGCCAACTCCACAAAACCAATCACCGCTTGGCGCAACAAATGGCTCGAAAAAGATACAACGGGCAAGTTTATCTTTAAAGATCGCAAGCGCCACGCCAAGCTCCGTGCCGCCAGCTTTATTTACTACCAATACCTCTCACGCATGCAGCAGGCCGAGCTATACGACTTTGACGACATGATCCTGCGTGTTGTTCACGCGATGGAAGTATTCCCGGATCTACGCTTTAATCTCCAGGAAAAGCACCAATACATTATGGTTGATGAGTTCCAGGACACCAACCTGGCTCAGATGCGCATTCTTTACAACCTCACCAACAATGAGCTCTCAGAGGGCCGACCAAATGTCATGGCGGTGGGCGACGACGACCAGGCAATCTATAGCTTCCAAGGCGCCGATATCAGCAATATCCTTGGGTTTGAACAAACATATCGTGACGTAGAAGTAATCACCCTGACCGATAACTACCGCTCGGCCGAGCCAATCCTCAAGGCTGCGCGCAGTGTGATCATACAGGGCAGCGACCGTCTTGAGGCAACTATTGAAACTGTCAACAAAGAGCTTACCGCTCACCAGACAAACAAGGGAAGTGGTGTTTCGCTTCTTGAATTCGGGGCAGCCAGCGATGAGCGACGAGCACTAGCGCGCAGCATCGCAGAACGCATCAAGGCGGGGCAGCCAGCCGAAACAATTGCCGTGCTTGCACGCCGTCACCATGAACTCGAAAAGCTCCTCCCATACTTTAATGATGAAGGCGTTGCGGTCAATTACGAACGTCAAGATAATGTACTCGATATTGCGCCAGTCGTCACACTTGAATCCGTGGCACGTTTGGTGGTTGCGCTATACGAGAAGCGTCACGATGATGTCGAATCTCTTCTTCCGGAAGTTATGACGCATCCGGCGTGGGGATTTAGCCCCGAAAGTATCTGGCAACTTAGCCTTGCAGCTCACTCATCACACAAGACGTGGATGGCAACCATGGCGACTCGCCCGGAGTTTATCCCATTTCATAAATGGATCACCGAAGCCGCCTCGCGCGTATCACACGTTCCGCTCGAGCAGCTTATCGATTATCTATTAGGGGGCCGCCGTGCACTACCAGTCGACCAGACTATCGATGAAGCCGATGATACCGTTGAACACCGCCCTGAAGATGAAGAGTTTATCTCTCCACTCTTTAGCTATTTCTTTTCTGATGAAATGCTCGAAACACACCCCGATGAATACCTCATCTACCTTGAAGCCCTGCGTACTCTGCGCGGCAAGTTGCGCGACTACCAGCCCGAAGCCACGCCGACACTTCAGACGTTTGTTTCTTTCATTGATCTTCACAAGGAATTAGGTAGTCGTATTGCCAGCTTGCGCCCGCACACCGACACAGGCCTCAGTGCCGTCCATCTAATGACCGCCCACAAATCAAAGGGACTCGAGTTCAATACTGTCTATGTGATTGGCGCGGTTGACTCAGCTTGGGGTGAGCGCGTCCGCAGCCGCAGCCGCCTGATTGGCTATCCAGAAAACCTTCCACTTGCGCCAAGCGGTGACACACTCGACGAGCGCCTACGCCTCTTCTTCGTCGCTATGACGCGAGCCAAACAAGATCTTATCCTTAGCTACAGCCTCAGCGATGACGGCGGAAAGGCAACACTAGGGGCTAGTTTCTTACTCGATTCTTCACTTGAAGCCAAAGCGCAGCCAACCCGTGACACAGCGGCAGATCTTATTCACGATGCGCAGCGACGATGGTACGAGCCTCTCCTGCATATATCGAAGGAGAGTATGCTCACGCTCTTGCAACCAACTCTTCAAAATTACAAACTCAGCGTTACCCATCTCAATAACTTCCTCGACGTCACCCAGGGCGGACCGCAGGGCTTTTTGATTGGTAATCTCCTCCGTTTCCCGCAGGCCATGAGCCCGAATGCGGCCTATGGATCGGCTATTCACAGCACTCTCCAGCGGGCACATGCGCACCTCGTCGCCACCAAAGAACAGCGTCCTGTTGAGGATATACTTCGCGACTTTGAAACCAGCCTTCAATCGCAGCACCTCACTGCTGAAGATTTTGAGTACTTCCACCAACGGGGTAGTGATGTTCTGTCGGCATTCCTGGCGCATAAATACAGCTCGTTTACTACCACTCAAAAAGTAGAGCTCAACTTTGCTGGCCAACAGGCTCGTATTGGCGATGCTCGACTCACTGGCGCACTCGACCTTGTTGATCTTGATAGTGAAGAGCGCAGCATGATCGTAACCGACTATAAAACCGGTAAACCAAGTGTCAGCTGGCAAGGTAAGACCGACTACGAGAAGATCAAGCTCCACAAATACAAGCAACAGCTCATGTTCTACAAGCTGCTTGTTGAAAGTTCCCGCGATTATCGTGACTACACAGTAGAGAAGGGTGTTTTGCAATTTGTCGAGCCGACTCCTGCCGGCGATATTACCGCACTAGACCTCAGCTTTAGTAACGATGAACTCCAGGAATTCAGCCGCCTCATCGAAGTCGTGTGGCGCCACATTATGGAGCTCAATCTACCCGACACCGATACTTACGACCAATCCTACAAGGGTATGCTTGAGTTTGAACAAGCACTCTTAGCAGAGTATTGACACTTCTACAAAAATAAATTATTATAATAGTCGTGCCCCTCGCGCGCTCCCTGTCTATAGGTTTGAGTGCTAGAGACCGGCACGAACTTTAAATGACAGGAATAGTGCCGAGGGGCATCCAAACGTGAACAACAAAAGTGTCGTTCAGTTGGGTGTCCCCCATCACCCGGCTGAACGGCTTAGCCGGCGGACCTGGATAGCAACCCCCGCTAACAACCCACCTCAGTACTAAGGTGGGGCCAGGTCCGCCCTTAAGCGGGGTACTCTTTGGACAGGCGTTTTGCGCTTGCCGAAGTCTTGATACAAGGCTTCTCCGAAGATACCCCGGCCACTTTGCAGCACAATGGCGTGCCGCAAAGACCGCTTTACCCATAACTGAATATCCCATCCGCACAAAGCAAGGAAGTGATTGAGTTGCCAGGTAAGCAAGAAATGGTCAACGCTGCGAAGATCAAGCCGTCCGACAGGACTCCCGCCCAGCAGTCGCTCGTCGAACAAGGCAAGGACATCCTCGAGGTCAAAAACACCGACCACGAAGCCGCCCGCCTGGAGCGGATCTACGGTCGCGATCGGCGATAACCGGCGTCACTGCAGTGCGGGGCCTTAGCCCCGCACTGCAGACCAACACACTATTCCTGTCCGTCTCTCAGTATACAAAAGACTTGATTTTGTATAGCGAGAGGCGTTTTATTTTTGTCAAATTTATGTTTAAATAGAATAAATATCGAAACAAAAATAGGGGACACATATGACAGCCGAGCGAATCGACCATTATCCACAGCAGCAATTTTCACAAGGCTATGCCATTGAAGAACTCGAGAGTGACCAGTCGTTACACCTCGTCACGACCGGCCAAGTCCTTGGCAACGTAAAAAAACCGGCGAATGATCACTTTTCAATACCAAATCACTCATACCGAACTATTTCACGAGCAGAGGTAGATGAAATGTTTGAGCAAGATCGCCAAGCTATTATCGAAACCGCCATCAAAGGACGAACTATCGACCTCGGCAGTACTGCCCTTGAATCAATCTTCGTCTTCAACCCGGACAAGCAGACTGAAGCTCCTGAGCTCGCATAAAAATATTTATGAAAAATATCTGGAACGAACTACCACGACCATTCTTTATCCTGGCTCCAATGGAGGCAGTTACTGACGTGGTTTTTCGTCATGTTGTGACTCATGCGGCACGACCGGATGTCTACTTTACTGAATTTACCAATGCTACCGGCTGGGTAGCGGCAGGAGATAGAGCGATCGGCGGCCGTCTCGTGAAAACGGACGACGAATCACCGATCATTGCTCAGCTCTGGGGGGCTGATCCAATTTCCATGGAAAAGATGGCGATACACTGTGCAACGCTCGGCTACGACGGCATCGACATCAACATGGGCTGTCCAGATAGCTCAGCCGTAAAGAGCGGCGGGGGATCAGGCATGATCCGCACACCGGAGCTAGCCGCCGACATGATTGCCGCTGCTAAAAAAAGTGGACTCCCAGTCAGCGTCAAAACCCGCCTCGGCTACAGTCGTGTCGACGAATGGCAGGATTGGCTGACGCACATTCTCAAGCAGGACGTCGTCAACCTAACAATTCACCTCCGCACGAAGAAAGAAATGAGTAAGGTAGAGGCGCACTTCGAGCTTATCCCAGACATCAAGAAGCTGCGTAATGACGTCGCCCCGCACACACTCCTGACTATCAACGGCGATATCCGCGACCGCCAGCACGGCGAAGAACTAGTTCGTGCGCACGGCGTCGACGGTGTCATGATTGGCCGCGGCATCTTCCATAACCCATACGCATTTGCAGCCGAGCCACGTAGCCATACTCGAGAAGAACTCATCGGCCTTCTGCGACTCCAACTTGATCTGCACGACAAATATTCAGCTGAATTTGAACCACGTAAATTCGAACCTTTGAAGCGCTTCTTTAAAATCTATATTCGTGACTTTGAAGGCGCCAGCGAACTACGCGATACATTAATGCATACAAAAAGCACCCAAGAGGTGCGTGAAGTACTGAGCCAATTGTAGAGACAAGTAGAAGAGTTGGCAGCGAAGCGGCGAGGTGATTCTCGCCGCTTCGCTGTAATTATGCCGCCGGCAAGTCACCCTGGCCAATCTGCAGCTGCTCACCGTCGTATTGCTTGTGACATAGGTGTGCGATAACGTGCATAAGACGCTCGGTCACTGGCCTAGCGAGCACCGCTTCGAGAGCGTTGGCGGGTCCCGTCATTCGCGCCGCAATATCAACGATATCATGCGCAAGATGAGGGTTGATAGGCTTGCCAATTACCATCGTAGCCATCCCGGGTCGGAACCCTCGTCCATGCGGATTAAGCTTATCAAAGCCAATCAATCCCACCGGTACGATAACGGCATCACCTCGGATTGCCGTACGCACTACGCCAGTACGCCCCTTATGGACTTTACCGTCCTTTGAGCGCGTCCCTTCGGGGTATAGCGCAAGGATGCCGCCGCCTTTGAGAACATCTGCACCAATGCCGATAACCTTGCCAGCGTTTCGAGGATCAAGCCGCTCAACAGGAATCTGTCCTGTATTGGTCATAAACCATGCCTTGAGCTTTCCTGTAAGACCCTTCCCATGCCAGTACTCGGCCTTGGCGAGAAAACGAATCTCGTACTCACGCAGGTAGACCTGAATAAGCGCAGATTCGAGTTCGGTCGTATGACTCCCGATCGCCAGGACAAACGGGCCCTCTTTTGGAAGATTCTCCCGTCCCACTACGTGAACCTTGAAGAACGCTCTGAGAAGCGGTCCAAGGAGAACGTATCGGAACATCCAGTTCCAGTTCACAATAATCACCGCTCTTCTACTTGTGTTGTTAAGTATCCTGCTGAACTTCAGCACGGATCTGTCTTTATTATAAGTGACCAACAGGGGAGGGCAAAGCACTGCCAAAATGAAAAATCCTGACATCGTCAGGATTTTTCATGAACATACAGTACTTAATTTAAGACAATCGTTCGCATCGTTTTGCCGCACAAAACGCCGGCCGTTGCTAAATTGTAATACACCATAGCAACAACCTTTTGCTGCACCTCTTCAGACGAAGATGAAATTGCCTCAGCAGCCGCGGCAAATGACCACGCATCGACATTAAACGCCTGATAGTCAGGACCGAACTCACGCTCCAGTGCTTCACGGTCAAGTGTCGTACCGGAATGAAGGTTAATGACAGCAACAACCTCATTGTGAGAACCGCGAAGCGGATCAACAACAGCGTCACCACCAGCCTTTACTAGTGCATCAAGCAGCTCGGACCCAGCCGAGAACTCCGTACGAGCCTTTGCATTACGGATAATTAGCTCGTGCGTCTCATCGCTCACCGACATACCAACTGCGGTCGCCACGTCGCGAATTTCAGCTGCCTTGCGCACCATGAAATCATAGATCAAAGGAAGCTTGTCATTCGCTCCGCAGCCACTCGCCATACCTTGCGCATGATCATCGGTATGGCCACCGATAGCAAGACCGGCACCTTGAAGAGCTGCTAGCGTAGTGCGGTAGTTGCTTACTGTCGTATCGTCATCAGTTGTAAATGCCCGAGACGTCAGATCATCAGCCACCATGAGCGACTCACTGCCACCAGCGGCGTTTGGCGCCAAGCCGCGTGCGCCAGGGCGACCGTCAATACATTTACTTGGTATCGAGCCGTCAACAGCTACATGAAATTCACCGTCAGCTAGACGCTGCGTCACTTCATCAAGTCGCTCAATCTGATTATCCTGCGCTTCAATCGCGCCTTCAGCAATATCAAGTGTTGGAAGTATAGTCGCCATAATCTTTATCCTCTATGTTTAACGTAAAAAACCATTATCTATTGTACGCCTATGACAATAAAAATACGCCTCGATGCGAGGCGTATTTTTTGCGTTTTAGCGTCGACGATGCCGACGAAGTTCCGCTACCTTCAATCTGACGGCGTGACGATCGACAAGCTGATGTGCTTCGTCGAGTTCAAGCTGAGTCTTCGCCTCACCTCGCATCTTGAGAGCACGCTCAAGCGCTGCTTTTGCGTCAGCTTCTGAGATCTCGTCACCACCATGCGCTTCATCGACAAGGATCTGCACATCGTGCGGAGAAATCTTAACGACACCACCGCTGATGGCAAAGTAATCAAGCTTTTCCTCGGCATCACCCTTGCCGTAGCGAATAGTAAGAGCGCCGGGTACGGCAACTGTCACTAGTGGCTCGTGGCCAGGGAAGATGCCGATCTCGCCATCAGCAGTCGGGACTACGATCTCGTAGATATCCCGATCAACCAATGTTCCGCCTAACGTGATGAGCTTCAAGTTCATGGAGCTTAATCCTTCTTTTCAGATAGTGGACCTGGCGCCATATAGAACCAGCTTTCCGGCTTGTCGTCGTACTTACCGGCAAGAATGTCAGCCGCGTCCTTAACAGTATCTTCGAGCTTGATGTAAACACCAGGATTACCGGTGAACTTTTCAGCCACAAAGAATGGCTGCGCCAACCAGCGCTGTAAGCGGCGAGCGCGGTTTACGATTTGCTTCTGAGCATCCGAGAGCTCTTCCATACCGAGAATGGCGATGATATCCTGAAGCTCTTTGTACTGCTGGAGGACACGCTGAACTTCACGAGCAACACGGTAGTGCTCTTCACCGACAACTTCTGGGTCGAGGCTATTAGATGAGCTGTCGAGCACGTCGACAGCAGGGTAGATACCGATTTCCGTAAGGGCACGGTTCATAACGATCGTTGCATCAAGGTGAGCAAAGGTAGTTGCTGGCGCTGGGTCAGTAAGGTCGTCGGCAGGTACGTAGACTGCCTGGACAGACGTAATTGAGCCCTTCTTGGTTGATGTAATACGCTCCTGAAGAGCACCCATTTCCTGCTGAAGGTTTGGCTGGTAACCCACGGCAGATGGCAAGCGACCAAGCAATGCTGATACTTCGGCACCGGCCTGAGTATAGCGGTAGATGTTATCGATAAAGAGTAGGACATCTTTACCTTCGTCACGGAAGGCCTCAGCCATTGCAAGACCAGAAAGGGCCACGCGGAGACGAGCTCCTGGCGGTTCGTTCATTTGACCAAAGACAAGTGAAGTCTTATCAAGCACGCCAGCTTCTTCCATCTCATAGTAAAGGTCATTGCCTTCACGAGTACGCTCACCGACACCGGCAAACACCGAGTTACCTGAGTGGAATTTTGCGATATTGTTGATCAGCTCGGTAATCAGGACCGTCTTACCAACACCCGCACCAGCGAAGAGACCGGCCTTGCCACCCTTTGAAAGAGGCGCAATAAGGTCAACGACCTTGATACCGGTTTCAAGAATCTCGGCCTTGTTTGACTGCTCAGAAAGAGCAGGTGGCTCACGGTGAATTGGAGCCTTCTTGCCCTTTGGCGCTGGCTTATTGTCAATTGGATCTCCAACCACATTAAACATACGGCCCTGAGTCGCACTACCAACTGGCACCTGAATAGGAGCGCCGGTTGCAATCACTTCTTGGTCACGCTTGAGGCCATCAGTACCCGAAAGGGCGATAGCACGCACGGTGTGTTCGTCGAGGTGCTGTGCAACCTCGAGTGTCAGTGTCTCGTCACCGCGCTGTGTTGTAAGCGCGTCGTAAATCGCTGGCAATTCACCAGCGAACTCAACGTCCACGACCACACCCACGACCTGGGTGATGGCGCCGACGCTTGTCTGTACTTTCGTCATCATATTCTCCTTCATACTAATCCTTCATCGCTTCCACGCCACCTGAAATTTCGGCAAGCTCTTGGGTAATGGCGCCTTGGCGGGCCTTGTTCATCGCAAGAGTCAGGTCATCTGCCAGGTCACTGGCATTATCGGTGGCATTCTTCATAGCCATCATACGCATACTATGTTCACTGGCACGAGCATCGAGCAGCGTCTGGTAGATCTGCGCACCAACCAAGCGGTGCGCAACCGCATCGAGCACCTCGTCGAGGCTTGGCTCATAGCGAGCCTCGCGCACAAATGAGCCAACTTCGGTCTCTTTAAAACCAGCCGGCAACACACGCTTGAGTGCGGGTGTCTGAGTAATACTGCTAACAAAATCGGTGTAGATAATGTCAACCGCATCAACGTCGCCACTCACAAATTGCTGGCGTACGGTGTCGAGAATCGTATGCAGAGTCTGGCCATCTGGCTGATCCGGCACATCCTCATAAGCACCAATAACCTCTACACCCTTAAGGCGAGTGGCGAACTGCGTTGCACGACGACCAATAGTGATGGTCTTATTCTTAATACCAGCGCTCTGATCAGCTTGCAGTTCACGAGTATACAGCTTAAAGATATTGCTGTTATACACGCCAGCCAGACCCTTGTCGGCAGCCACCATAATCAGCAGTCGTGACTTAACGTCACGCTCTGCAAACAACGGATGCTGTCGAGTAAAACCCTGACCAGCAAGGTAGGTAAGCAGCTCACTTGCGGCAGTCGTGTAAGGATCGGAAGCTTTTTCCGATTCCTGGGCACGACGCATCTTGCTCGCTGCAACCAGCTGCATAGCTTTAGTAATCTGCTTGGTATTTTTGACCGAGCGGATACGCAGCTTCAGGGCTCGAGTTGATGGCATCTAAGCTTACCCCTCGAAGCCCTTGCTGACGCTCTTTGCGACCTTATCGATAGTCGCAATCAATTCGTCAGATGGCTTATCACCCTTGTTAAGTTCACGCATTTCAGCCTTGTGTTCAGACCATAGCTTCGTCAGTAGTGCTGTCTGTGCGTCCTTGATCTTACTGACAGCAACCTTGTCGAGCGCACCAGTAGATACCGCGTGAATACTGACAAACTGCTCCCAGATGCTCATTGGCTGATACTGAGGCTGCTTCAAAAGCTCAGTCAGGCGCTGACCACGGTCAATTTGCGACTTGGTCGCTTCATCGAGGTCACTACCGAACTGTGCAAAGCTTGCGAGCTCGCGGAACTGGCTAAGACCTAGCTTGAGGTGAGCACCGACAGACTTGATCGCCTTTGTCTGAGCCGCACCACCAACACGAGAGACCGACAAACCAGCTGAGATAGCCGGGCGGATACCCTGGTAGAAGAGGTCGGTTTCAAGGAAGATCTGACCGTCGGTAATTGAGATAACGTTCGTCGGGATATACGCAGAAATGTCACCAGCCTGAGTTTCGATGATAGGAAGGGCGGTCAGTGAACCGGCACCAAGATCATCGCTCAGCTTCGCTGAACGCTCAAGGAGGCGTGAGTGTAGGTAGAAAACGTCACCCGGATATGCTTCGCGTCCTGGTGGGCGGCGAAGGAGCAGTGACATCTGGCGATAAGCAACAGCGTGCTTCGTGAGGTCGTCGTAGACCATCAGCGCGTGCTTCGAGTTGTCACGGAAATACTCACCCATGGCAGTACCAGAGTATGGCGCCAGGTAGAGCAGAGATGCTGGATCACTAGGGCCAGTGGCGACGATGATCGTCTGATCCATCACGCCTTCTTCTTTGAGACGCTCGACAAGGCGAGCGATCTTTGAAAGCTTCTGACCGACAGCAACGTACACATTGACGACGCCAGTCTTCTGCTTAGCCTGGTTGATCATAGTATCGATGGCGATTGCCGTCTTACCAGTCTGACGGTCACCAATGATCAACTCACGCTGACCACGACCAATAGGGAACATGGCATCAATAGACACGATACCAGTCATCAAAGGCTCATGGACCGACTTACGACCCATCACACCAACAGCCGGGCGCTCAACAGCACCGAAGTGCTTCGCCTTGATTGCCGGGCCACCGTCGAGCGGACGACCAAGCGGGTCAACTACGCGGCCGAGCAGCTCTTCACCGACCGGTACTTCAAGAACAGCACCCTTCAGGGTAACCTTAGCACCAGCCTTAACGTCAGCGTCGCTACCGAGGAGAACGGCACCGATTTCATCTTCCATCAAGTTGAGCGCAAAGGCTTCAACAATTCCATTTTCTGATTCAATTTGGAGAACTTCCGCGTAGCCGGCTTCACGTAGACCGTGTACCCAGGCGACACCGTCACCTACACGAACAACGACACCAACACGCTCGAGGCCTTCTGAGGCATCAAGCTGATTGATCGCGTCGCGCAGCTCTTTGGAGAGTTCTGTTACAGATACTTCACTCATTTTATTATTCCTATATCTTAGTTGCTCTTAATGTCGTTAGCTTGCGACGAATCGTCGTATCGATTTCACTGCCTGGCATATGCACTTTGGCACCGCCCAGCAGACTGGCGTCTTCACTGACACGCAGTTGTACGTCAGCATTGTTATACTCAGCGGCGATAAATTGACGAATTGCTTTGGCAGCCGCCTCGCCAAGAGGGCCTGCAGTCGTCACATCGGCCACTACAACACCACGCTCAGCCAGGGCAGTTTCGATGTCGCGCACCACGAGTGGCAATTCGCGGGTACGTCGTGTTTCGACGAGATACGCAGCTAGCTGCATGATAGCAGTCTTATCACCAGCCATTAATCGTTCGGCTGTAAAGGTGGCCAGCTTGCGGCGACTGAGACGCACTGCCATAGACTAGCGAGCCTCCTCAATGGACTTGGCAATTAACTTCTCGTCAACTTTAGCGTTCATCGTATTACCGATAACCTTCTCAGTTGCGAGAGCCACAAGATCGATAGTCTCGTTGCGGAGCTCTTTTTTAGCCGCAATCACGTCTTTGCTAATCTGGTCGTGTGCGTTAGCGACAATCACCTCAGCGCGCTGTTTGGCTTTGCTCTCTGCAGCTTCAATGGCAGCAGTCGCTTCTTCCTTTGCGGTCTGGACTATATCGCTTGCCTGAGCGCGCGCTTCATCAAGCAGCTTGGCAACTTCTTTCTCGGCCTTGGCAGCTTTTTTCTGCGCTTCGTCAGCGGCCTTAGCGCCCGCCTCGATCGAAGCCTGACGTTCATCGACTGACTTCATGAGCCATGGATAGACGTACTTACTGAGGAGCCAGAGCAGCACCAAAAAGGCGATGATCTGAATAATCAGCATCTTCCAGTCGATACCAAGCGCACCGGCGATACCGCCCTCGGCGGTTTCTGTGGCAGCGAATTGGATAAGGGTTGATATCATTTAGGTGATACCTCGACTTAAAGAAACTTCGCTACGATCGCGACAATGATACCGATAATAGCCAGTGAGTCGGCGAAAACGATAGCGGTAATCATAAGAGTACGAATTTCGCTAAGCTTTTCTGGGTTACGGCCGAGTGCGTTAAGCGCAGCAGCACCAATAAAACCGATACCAAAAGCAGCACCAAGTGCTGGCAGGCCGTAGGTAAGTCCGAATGCTAGTTGTTCCATGTAATTATGTTCTCCTTAATTACTTAATTTTATCATTCCAGCTGTTTTGCCACTTTTGAGGTAACAGCAGGGGAATGGTCAGATGAACCGTGGCTCTCTTGAGCCAGGGCGGTGAAAATCAACGTCAGCATAAAGAAGACGTACGCTTGGATAAAGCCGATAAACAGCTCGAATGCCATGAAAAACGGCAGGGCAACGGTTGCAAAGTAACTAGTCAGAACAGCGATCACGAGCAGCAGGGCTTCACCGGCAAAGGCGTTACCAAAAAGACGTAATGCAAGTGCAGTACCGCGTGAGATCTCGCCAATCAATTCGAGAATACCCTCAAATGAGCCAATCGGATCCTTAATTGGGTTGCGGAAGTAGCGAGCGCCATTCCCAAACATGCCGTGATGCTTAATGGCATATGCCTGGACCGCTACCATAGTAATAATCGCAAGAGCGAGCGTAAAGTTAAGGTCGGCCGTCAGGCTGCGAAGTACCGGCACGTCATGCCAACGAATACTCTCAAGACCCGGGATGATACTGATCCAGTAATTGAATAACACGAGGAAGAAGATCGTGATTGCTAGAGGAGCAATCTTACGACCAAGCTTCTTGTCAGGAATCACATCGTCGATAGCCTTAAGGAGACCTTCAAAGACCCACTGAACAAGTCCGACGAAGCGATTGTACTTGCCGCGGCGAACTTTGCCACCGACATAAAAGAGAACGAGCAGTGTAATGAGGCCGCCGAGTACACCCGTTGCAAATGCATTGGTAACTGAAAAGCCGCCGATATTGAACAATTCGCCAGAAGCGATACTGATATGTAATTCCATTGCTGCGAGGTTTTGCATTCTACCTTTGAACTTTCTTTATCTGACGAATTACGAGGACGGAAGCCAAGGCCACGCCAAGTATAATGCCGCTTGTCGTTAACCATGGTGTTGTGCGGTAGGTGTTGTCACCGAGCACTCCTAGCAGTGTTAAACCAATTGTCGGTATAAACATGCGCCAAGTCGTGTCGGCAATAGTCCCTAGCAATAAAACAACCGTCGACTGTGGCGGCGGCGTAGGTGTGGTGCCACGTTCATTTTGTGACCTGCTCATCTACATATATACTGTAACAGACAGTTGATAAAATTGCCATAAATATGCCACGTAAAAACCGCACGCAAACACACCAGCCATTTCGGCAGACATCAAACTGCCAGTCGAAACGACGGTTCGCCTCGGAGCGCCAAGCCAAAGAGGCGGCCGAGCACCAGATGCTCCTTAAGCCAGACTTGGAACTGTCGGCATACAAGTGTGAATTGTGTGGCGGTTGGCACTTAACACGCCAAGCTAAATAATATATAATGTATAGTAATAGCCAAATAGGGGAGAATCTATGAGCGATACTACGACACCTGACATCACTATCTACAGCACAAGCTGGTGCGCATTTTGCCACACCGAAATGCAGTGGCTCGACAAGCTCGGTATCCCATACGTCGCCAAGGATGTCGAGGCAGACAAAGATGCCTATGAAGAACTAATGGGTAAAATTGGCGGCAACTTCCAAGGTGTCCCTGTTACCGACATCAAGGGTGACATCGTCCTCGGCTTTGACCGCCCGAAGATCCAGGGTGCGATCGAAAAGCACGCGATTCAGGCAACAGCCTAACAGTCGCCTTTGTCTTCATTAAAAACCTCCGCCCCAGAGCGGAGGTTTTTCTTAGGCCTTGCCCACCTGGAGCACTTCGCCGCCAAGGGCCTCGCGGAAGTAGCCGTCGTGACTAACATAAAGGACCGCACCGGCGTACTTTGCGAGCGCCGATTCTAGCTCTTCAATACTTGGAAGATCGAGGTGGTTGGTCGGTTCGTCCAGGATAAGGAGCTGTGGGTCGTTAGCCAGCATACTGATCAACTGGAAGCGAGCCTTTTGGCCACCGGATAGCTTCGAGAGGGGCACATTAGCATCACCCTCGGTAAAAAGGTAGTCGGCAAGCAGGCCGCGTATCTTAGTATTGGTAATTGCAAGATTGCGATCGAGATACATGCGCTCAATAGCCTCACCAAGCGGCAAGTCAAAGTATTTAGGCGACACTTCTTGCTCATACACACCAATGCGCATGTGCGTATCGAGTGTAATATCGCCAGCAAAAACGGTCATATCGGTATCGCCAAGCAGTGCCTTAATAAGCGTGGTCTTACCAGCGCCATTACGACCACGGATTTCAAGCGCTTCACCCTCACGAAGATCAATATTAATTTTCTCAAACAGCGGAGTATCCCCGTAACCTAGACTAAGATCCTTCACATTCACCAAAATATGCTTACTGCGCGACGCCTCGTTCTTGACGTTCATACGGATGTTCTTCGCCTTGAATTTATCGTACTGAGCAGCCACTTTGTAGTTAAGATTAGCCGCCGACTCTTTGTCGATCCAGAACGTCGGTTTTTCTTTCGCCTGAAGCTCAGCGAGCTCTTTTCGTGATACCTCTTCGAGGCGTTTGAACTTTTGAATTGTCCCTGGATTGCGTGATTTTTCCTTAAGGCGCTGGTAATCGAGCACCTTCACTTTAAGGTTGGCGATACGCTTTTCGATCATTTCAAAATCATTCATCTGCGTGCCGGTACTGACGGCATTTTGCTTCAGGTAAGCGTCGTAGTTACCCTTGTAACTAACACTCTCACCATCCTTAAGCTCTACAATACGGTCCACCTGGCTGAGGACATCACGGTCGTGAGTAATGACCAGCATAGCTTCACGCGCTGTTTTCATCCAGTCGACATACTGCGCTTTCGCAATATAGTCCATGTGGTTGGTCGGCTCATCCACCAAAGCAAGGTCAGCCTGGGAGTGCATTATTTTCACCACCTCCACAAGTCGCTTCTGGCCACCGGAGAGGGAAGCAAATGAGCGGTGCGCAATGCCACTCAGCTGGAAGTTATCAAGTTCACGCTCGATCTGCTCTTCAATCTGATAAAAACCCTTATCATCAAACCGCATCAAAGCCTGGGTGTATTCATCAATTAAGTTCATGTCGTCGCCCATAGTTTCTGGGTACGTCTCGACGATATGGCTCAGCTCGGCATATTCAGGCAACCCCTGAAGGACATACTGCAAGACCGTTTGCTCACCCAGGTCATGGTGCTCCTGCTGGGTTGCCACGACAACTGTCCCGCGTTTAAAGATTATGTCGCCCGTAAAGTCCGTATCACTGCCAGTCACGATGCCAAAGAGAGTTGATTTACCGACACCATTACGACCAATCACGCCGATCTTCTCGCCGTCATCAATACTAAACTTGATCCCACTCATCAAAACTTTGGGACCGAAACTTTTTTCGGTAATTGTAATATCTGCAATCATCTCTGTTAAGTATAGCATGACCCCAGGGAGATTATTGACAGTATAGAGTAAAAATGTTAATATTTTCCAGTTGTCCATCCATTAGAGCTGTACGATTCAAGGAGTACTATGCCGCTCGTAGCTGATCGGAGCCCGCTTCATCCTCATGCCCTGAACCTCAGTGACGTTAGAGAAGGAGTGGAGTACATCTACTTCAGTCTCACAACTGGCGAAATGGGTCGCGGCACTTTCCAGAGTGGCCCACATATGGCGCGTCCGGTGGTATATCACTATTCAGACCGTGAGCCGGTCTACTTAAACCGGCATATGCAAAAGAGCCTGGTCGTTGAAGTGCTCGACGCCTACGGCCGTCGACACATTAATCCCTTTCATTATGGCCTAGTACCAGAAGAAGGGGAGTGGAATAAAGATACATTCACGATTCGCACCAAGGACGTCGCAACACTACCGGTGCCTCGCTCTGCAGCTCCGCCGCGTTATGTTGCAATCAGTTAATGATCCTAAGCGACAGCACACGTCGCCGAAAAGAGTCGCCGAAGGCATGCGCCTATCAACAGCGCTCATTCGGCGACTTTTTTCATGCCGATTATTGCGAAGAGTTGATACGGGCCGTTTCGCCGTCTTTATCATACAGTGCCTGGAGTGCCTTGAGCGGGTAATAGATCGCTAAATAAATAACCATCGGGACTCGCAAAGCAGGGTTCATAATAGCGTGATTTGCGTAGGTACGCTCAAATCGTCTGACATAATGGCGATATTCCTTTGGGGAGTCGCGCAAACGGCGTGCTGACATACCACCTACCATTGTTGGCGCATAGACGACCTTTAGATCATGCTGACTCAAGTGAATCGACATGTCGATATCCTCGTGCATCTGGTTATCAGGGTCGTAACATACTTCAGTAGCGATAGCCTCCCAGGCGCTGCGGCGAATTGCCATATTGCTACCAAATAAGAACTGGTAGTCCTGCGCTAAGCTTGAGACAAAGCGACGGACCTTGTTGTCAGCCTCGAGGCCGAGCTTGCGAAGAGGCATGTCGTGATATGAAACCGGACCAGTCGCCGCCATAACCTCCTCATCAGCAAATACCGTCTGAACAGCCTCAACCCATTCATGATCAACAATTGAATCAGCGTCGATACGACCGATCACATCGCCGGTCGCGGCGTTGAAGCCATAGTTACGGGTCGGAATAATGCCCTGATGGAGACTTTGATGAACTAGGCGAATACCCGATTGAGGGAACTCACCCATAAGATCGCGTACCACCTCAACCGTATCATCGGTCGAAAGGTTATCGACGACGATAATCTCATGTGGCGCAACCGTCTGGTGAAGGGCGGCGATGATGCAGCGCCGAATAATACGCGCTTCGTTGTAAGCCGGAATAACAATAGAAACCGACGGCAAATGTGTCGTCATACTTGTCTCATTTTAACATACACCCCATGCATTCCGACGGCACCTCGGCTATAGTAGAGGTAATATGGATCCACTAACGGCTACTCTTACTCCTCAGCACCACACCACCAAGCTCCTTGGTAATGCATTCCATTACTGGGAATATAACAGCGACAAGCAGCCAACGATCGTCGTCATTCACGGGTATCGCGGCACACACCATGGTCTCGAGCGAGTCATCGCCCATATGCCCGAATATCGCTTTATCGTGCCTGACCTGCCGGGCTTCGGCAAATCAGCACCGCTTGCCGGCGAGCACACGATTGAAAGCTACGCAGAGGCGATGGCAGCATTCATTAAGCAGCAGTCGCTCGGCGGCAGTATTGTGCTTGGCCACTCCATGGGGAGTATCGTGGCGGCCGAGCTCGCCAAGACACACCCCGATATCATGGATCTACTCATTCTCGTAAATCCAATCGCCTCACACCCCCTAAAGGGCGCCAGTGGCTTGATCGTCAGCCCGAGCATCCTCTATCACTGGCTCGGCGGGAAAGCACTACCAAGTGCGCTTGGACGCAAACTTCTCGATAGTAAAACTTTTCTCCTCTTTGGTAGTATCCTCATGGCAAAAACACGCGACAAGCAGCTACGTCGCCTGATTCACAATAACCACCTGACTCACATGACCGAGTATGACAATCCAACGATGCTCTACGAGGCCTATCTTGGGTCACTCAGTGGCACCGTTACCGATCGTGCACCACATATCAAAGTGCCGACACTTCTGATTGCCGGCGATAATGACGATTTAGCCCCACCGACCACCCAGAGACGCCTGGTTAGTCAATTGCCGAGCGCCGAGCTTGTCGTGATTGACCGTGTCGGTCATTTGATCCACTACGAAACACCGCTTGAGGCAGCGGAAGCGATTGATCAATTTATTGTGAGACGTCTTCGTAAATAGCTTCGAATGTATCAAGCGTCGTCTCGATATCATGCGTACGAGCAATCTCTAAACTCGCCTGGCCATACTTCTTCTGCAGATCGGCATCACTCACAACTTTGACAAGTGAGCGGGCAATCTGCTCGACGTTATCTTGCTCGCAGAGGTAGCCATTTGTCTCGTTCTGGCACAATTCACGAAGTGCACCAGCATCAACGGCAACAACCGGACGACCACTTGCCATCGCTTCTAGTGTCGCGATACTCTGCAACTCAGCAGGGGAGGGCATACAGAAGACCGTTCCAACCTTGTGAAGCGCCACGATATCTTCATCACTAACGCGGCCCGTAAAGGTTGTGCTATGCACAATGTGCAGGTCGTGCGCCAAGCGGCGTAGATTCTCAGCGTCCGTACCGTCACCGACAATCAGTAGATGAGCATTGGTATCTTTGTGAATACTTGCAAAGGCCTCGAGAAGCACCGAAAGGTGCTTTTCCGCATCAAGACGGCCGACGTAACTAATAATCGGTCGGTCGGTCGGAATGTGGTGCCGTTTGTACAGCTCAGAATCGGCCTGACTATCCGTAAACCGACTCAAATCAACACCGTTCGACACTGCCTTGAGTGGTATGGCCAGCTTTTCAGTCGCATCAAACATATCGATAGCGGACTGTGTTGGCATCGTCACGCAATCTGCCTTGGCGTGGAAACGGCGGCCATACTCTTTGAGCATATAGTTAATTGGCTTCGCGACCGGAGCGAGGAGCTTAAGATTATCCATCAAGTTTTCCGGCATAGCGTGATTGGTACTAACGATCGGAATACCACTCTTATTGCCAATCTTCATTGCGGCCTGACCGATTGCCATCAGCATCTGAATATGAATCACGTCTGGCTGGAACTCTTCAATAATCTGCTTTACCTCTTTTTGAGGACTCAAGCAAATACGGAAGTTTTGATAAAAAGGGAAGGGAACTGACTTTGTACGCACCACTGGGTGATTGCCGTCAATTTCTTTATAGGCATGACCTTCTTGGCTTGGCGCAATTACCAAAACCTCATGGCCACGTGCAGCGAGCCCGCGTGCTAGCGTACGACTAAAAGTCGCCACTCCGTTGATTGTCGGCCAGTGCAAGTCCGACGCAATCAGAATTTTCATATGTTTACCATTGTACCAGAAAGCTAGCGAACCCCTTCCACGTGGTATAATAATACCAATGAAAGTCGTCTTTGATGCTCGCTATATTCGCACAGATTTTCACGATGGCATCAGTCGCTACAGCACCGAACTTGGGAAAGCTTTAGCAGACCGCCTACCCGTGACCTTTCTGATTTACGATGAAAAACAAAAAGCCTTCCTCCCCGATGAAGCAGATACGATCTTGTTTCATGCGCCTACTTCATGGCGTGAGCCGTTTAGCAGCCTCCTGCTGAACGAATACGAACCGGATATTGTCATTTCACCAATGCAGACCTTTGGTAGTCTAGGACGAAAATTTAAGCTCATACTGACCGTTCACGACCTTATCTACTATCGCCACCACACACCACCACGCAACCTGCCACTTCTCATCCGCATGGGCTGGCGCCTCTATCACATGAGCTACTGGCCGCAACGGCTTGCCCTCAACAGTGCAGATATTGTCATGACGGTCAGCGACACAAGCCGCTATGATATCCAGTCTGTCCGTTTAACCGACCGGCCGGTCTTCGTGGCACCCAACGCCCCGCAGCAGCTGGCTGAACTCCTCGATACGCCCCCCGTCCACAAGACGCGACCAACTGAACTCATCTATATGGGGTCGTCTATGCCATACAAAAACATCAGCACCCTCCTAAGAGGGATGGCTGACCTACCTGGCTACACCCTCCATCTCCTTAGTCGCATGCCAAAGCGTCAACGGGCCGCTCTCGAGAAAATCATTCCAAAAAATGCCTCGGTTATTTTTCATAATGGTGTTAGCGATAAAGAGTACGCCGAGCTCCTCGCCAAAGATGCTCTGCTCGTTACCGCCAGTCTCGACGAAGGCTATGGCCTCCCGCTCGCCGAAGCGCAAGCACTCGGTACTCCAGCGGTTGTGAGTGATATTCCTATCTTCCACGAAGTAGCAGGGGATGGTGCGCTTTACTTTGCACCTACAGACCACCAAGCCTTTGCAGCCTGCGTCAAAAAGGCTAGCGACCCAACCACCTACCAGCAGCTGAGCAAGAAGAGTATCGCTCACAGTAAGACGTTTACCTGGGAAAAGTCGGCTATTGCGCTTCATACTGAAATCATCCAACTGGCCGACAAAAAGCCAGTGGTTCGCCTTGCCGACGCCGACTAGGCGCGATGACCTCTGACCTTAATATGCCCGATACGGTACAATAGAATAGCTATGCCAAAGAAAACTACCCCAGCACCAAAGAGTATCGTCAATCGCCGTGCCAGTTTCGACTACGCACTCGACGACGACTTGGAAGTGGGCGTGGTACTTACCGGCCAAGAAACACGTGCCGCTCGTGACGGCCATGTTCAACTTAAAGGCTCATTCGTCAGCATCAAAGACAACGAACTTTGGCTTAACAATGCCAGCTTTAGCATCAAACTCAACGAACGCGGCAAGGTAGGGGCTCGGTCTATCGACACCAGTCCACGCAAACTCCTCGCACACCGCAAGCAAATCGATGAACTCTATGCTCGCAAGCAAACCGGCATGACTATTGTGCCGCTTAGGTTTAAAACCGCTGGCCGCCATATTAAGCTTGTCATTGCCCTCGGTAAGGGCAAGAAGCGTTACGATAAGCGCGAAACGATTAAGCGGCGAGATCAAGACCGCGACACAAAGCGCGCCCTTAAAAGTTACTAAAATGGGAAAACCCGCCAGGGCGCATGAGCGCCATGACGGGCATAAAGGGCACCTAATGGCCCGATCTCTTGTTATCCCTCACGATCACTGAGTCATCAACGGAGACAACCACAGAAAGGAGGCCTGGGCCATTTTTTCGTGGTAAATGCGTAGTGAGCTCGTCTTTGTGATTTTTGAACACAAGCGTACCTTTCGGGATCTCATATCCCGAAAGCTGCAATGGGGTCTCCACGCGTGCGCGCTGGCTGACATGCTTCGATGCCGTCGGAGCCGAGTCCTCAAAGAGGCCGAGCAGTGCGGTGCGAAAGGTTGCATTGCGTGTGTTGAGTATTACGGACATACTGAGCTATCTCCATAGGTAGAAGGAACAAGACAAATAATACATTACCATATTAATAGTCTCTGGTCAATTATACGTCGATGCTATACTGAAGATATGAAGATCTACTCCTGGAACGTCAACGGCATCAGGGCCGTGATCAACAAAGGCACTTTTCAGTCCTTTATTGAACAAGAAAAACCCGACATCCTTTGCCTCCAAGAAACCAAAGCCAAGCAAGGCCAGGCCGAGATCGAACTACCTGACTACGAAGAGTACTGGAATAGCGCCGATAAAGCCGGCTACAGCGGTACGGCCATCTTTACGAAGGTCAAGCCACATACTGTTATCAATGGTTTTATCGATGGTATCGCCGAAAAGTACGGCCTCGCCGATGACAGCTACGGCGACCCCACCAAGGAGGGGAGAGTAATCAGTGCCGAATTTGATGACTTCTGGCTCGTTACTGTCTACACACCAAACAGCAAGGGCGATCTCTCGCGCTTAAGCCTCCGCGATAAGCAGTGGGATCCAGCGTTCCTTGAGCACATCAAAGAGCTCGAAAAAACAAAGCCAGTGATTTTCTGCGGCGACCTTAACGTTGCACATAGTGAAGACGACCTCGCCAACCCGAAGCCAAACGTTGGCAAACATGGCTTTACTAACGAAGAGCGCCAGGGTTTCCAAAACTTTCTCGACGCCGGACTGGTTGACACTTTCCGTATCTTTACCGAAGGTAACGGCCACTATACCTGGTGGACCCACTGGGCCAATGCTCGCGCCCGCAACGTCGGCTGGCGCATCGACTATTTCCTAGCCTCTGGGAGCCTCAAAGATCGCATTAAATCTGCATCTATTCACCCCGACATCCTCGGCTCCGACCACTG
>CAMPGV010000007.1 GCA_946885745.1 uncultured Candidatus Saccharibacteria bacterium
CTATAATAGATAAGAATTGAATAGCGGGAGAAGTGTAATTCCATGCCGGAAGTAAAACCAAGCGAAATCCAAACATTTGCCAGTATTAAGGTTGTAGGTGTCGGCGGCGCCGGCGGCTCAGCCGTCAACCGCATGAAAGATGCAGGCTTGTCTGGCGTCCAGTTCATAGCCATGAACACTGACGCACAGGCGCTACATAACTCTAAGGCAGACGTGAAGATTCACCTCGGCCACACGACCACTAACGGTCTAGGTGCCGGTGCCGACCCATCGACAGGCGAGGCTGCCGCTAATGAATCGCGCGATGAAATCCGTGAAGCACTGACTGGTGCAGACATGGTGTTTGTCACCATTGGCGCTGGTGGTGGTACCGGTAGCGGTGCTGGTCATGTGGTGGCTGAGATTGCCCGCGACCTCGGTATTTTAGTAGTCGGCGTTGCGACGAAGCCATTTAGCTTTGAGGGCGAAAAGCGCCGTCAGAATGCTGAATGGGCTGTTGCACAACTTGGTCGCCAGGTTGATACTTTGATTACTATTCCAAACGATCGTTTGCTTCAAACTATCGACCGCCGCACTCCGCTTCTTGAGACCTTTAAAATTGCTGACGACGTACTTCGTCAGGGTGTCCAAGGTATTTCTGAGCTGATTACCGAACACGGCCTTATCAACCTCGACTTTGCTGACGTAAAGGCAATTATGAGCAACGCCGGCTCAGCTCTTATGGGTATCGGTCGCGCCAGTGGTGACGATCGTGCCGCACAGGCTGCACAGCAGGCGATTGAATCACCGCTTATCGAAGTTTCTATCGATGGAGCGAAGGGCGTTCTCTTCAACGTCACCGGTGGCTACGATATGAGTATGAGCGAGATTCAGGAAGCGGCTGAAATTATTACGAGCGCCGTGTCACCTGACGCCAATATTATCTTTGGTGCCACCTTGAAGCCTGAGCTTGAAGACGAACTGATCATTACGGTAATTGCAACTGGTTTTGACAGCGCCTTCTTCCACGAGCAGGCCGCACAGCTTGAGGTAGCTTCACCAACTGAACGCCCGGCGATTATCGACGAAGCAGTGAAGAATCTTGATATGGAACTCGATCACTCAGAGGCGGCATCTGTCTTTGCTGAGGAACCAACTCATGACATCTGGAACGCACCAGCCGAGGAAGATGATGAAGCTGATACCCCGGCCTTCCTTCGCCGACGCAAGAAAAACAAGCAGACCGAGGAATAGGCGTGAGTGCGTCGTATAAGATTGGCGACAGCCGCGTTATCGAGTCACGCGAGTCAGCTGACGGGGTAACAATTCGCCGCCGCCGCGAAACACCAGACGGCAAGCGCTTTACGACCTATGAGCGTATCGAGCGCCCAAATCTTGCAGTCGTTAAGAAGGACGGCACCCGTGAATTGTTCGACCGCGACAAACTGGCAACGGCTATTCACCGCTCAGTAGGCAAGTTCTTTACCTCCGAGCTTGAGGTGGAGCAGATCATCAATCAGGTAGAGGATGCAATCTATGATCTTGGCGAAAGTGAAGTAAGCTCACGCCAGATTGGCGACACGGTGCTTGATCAACTCGCTGTTCGCAATGAAGTTGCCTATGTGCGCTTTGCTAGCGTCTATCATGAGTTCAAGACGCTTGATGAGTTTGAAGAAATCTTAAAGCAGCGCCGGAAGTAGTCACGATGCGTGCGATCGTAGTGTATAAAGAAGAAAGTGATCACGCAAGGGAAGTGATAAGCTACCTTGCGGACTTTACGCGCCAAACCGGCCGAGAGCTTGAGGTTGTTGACCCTGAGTCGCCGGAGGGATCGTCCTTTTGTCGTACGTATGACATTGTTGAATACCCTTCAGTCGTTGCCCTTAGTGATGACGGGATAATGCAGAACTTGTGGCGCGGACGCCCACTGCCAACGATTGGAGAGGTGAGTTATTATGCCGAAAACTAGTGCAGGATTATCACGATCCCATAAATGGATATTTGGAACGATGCTGGGCTTTGGTATTATTGGCTTGATTGTCAGTTTTATCCTATCTGTTGAGAAGATTCATCTCCTTGAAAACCCCGACGCAACGCTGTCATGCTCATTTAATCTTGTCATGAACTGTTCGACCGTCATGCAAACCTGGCAGTCGAGTGTGTTTGGCTTCCCAAATATGTATATTGGCCTCATGGCCTACCCGGTTGTTATTACCGTAGCAGTGATGGCGTTGGCCGGTGCGAAAATGCCGCGCTGGTTTTGGCGGGCAGCTCATGTTGGTTATGGCCTGGGGCTTGCGTTTGCTTACTGGCTATTCTTTAACAGCGTCTACGATATTCAGGTGTTGTGCCCGTGGTGCCTGGTGATTACCTTCGCGACGACTATTTTGTTTGAAACGATCACGCGCTACGCACTGCGCGAAAATATCTGGGGCTTTTCCAAGGGGCTTAACAAACGTATCCAGGTGTTCTTAGACAAGGACTTTGATAAGCTTGTGGTTGCTAGCTGGATCGTCCTTCTGATTGCATTGGTTTTCCTTCAGTTTGGCGAAAGCCTGTTTGTATAGGTCATGATGGAATTTATACTTGCGTTTGTTGTAGTCGCTGTCATATTTGCAGTCATTGATGCTGTATGGCTTAAGTTATCAAGTTCGTTTTACAAAAAAGAGCTTGGTTCGCTACTCCTGAAGGTACCTAATTTTTCAGCAGCGGTTGCTTTTTACATTCTTTACGTTATAGGGGTGGTTGCTTTTGTGGTGGAGCCAGCGTTGCGGCAAGCAAGTGTGCTGGCGGCCATGGGGTATGGCGCACTGTTTGGTCTCGTGGCGTATGCCACCTATGATTTGACGAACTTAGCCACCTTGCAGCAATGGTCCAAGAGGGTCGTAGTGGTGGACATGGTGTGGGGTGTCTTCGTTACGTCAACGGCCGCAACGGCCGCGTATCTCATTCTGACCGAATGGCTGAGTCTGTAGTATGGATGTGTTGGCGCTGGCTATTACTGCGGTCAGCGCGCTGGTGTATGTCACGATAGTCTTCATGGTCTACCTGAGGATCCATCGATTGGATATTGCAGATGTAGCTTGGGGCGGTATCTTTATTGTTGCGGCGGTGGTGAGCTATGCCTTAGGCGTGGCCGGGATGTTGCAGCTTGTGACGACGGCACTTGTGTGTATTTGGGGTTGCCGATTGAGTTACCATATTTTAGTTCGGCTTAGGAGGGCGCCGGAAGATGCCCGCTATGTAGCAATGCGTGCTGGATGGAAGGGGAGAGGGCAGCTTAACGCTTATGTGCGCGTATTTCTTGCTCAGGGTATTCTCGGGCTAGTGGTGGCACTTGTCGTTATCGTGGTTAATTTATCGGACGTGTCCAGCGTGAGTGCACTCACTTACCTAGGCATAATAGTCTGGTCGATTGGGTTTATATTTGAATCGGTCGGTGATGCGCAGCTTAAAAAGCATCTACGTAACCCACGTAATCGGGGGGTGCTTATGACCACTGGCTTATGGCGCTATACCCGACATCCAAATTATTTTGGCGAGGCGGTTCAATGGTGGGGTATATGGATAATTGCACTTGGCGTGCCTTATGGGTGGTTGACAGTCGTCAGTCCACTCACCATAACGTACCTGCTGTTGTTTGTTTCGGGTGTGTCATTGGCTGAAAAGCGCCTCAGTGAGCGGAAAGGGTGGGATACGTACCGAAGACGCACTAGCCCGTTCCTTCCATTACCTCCTAAAAAAGTGTAATATAGCAGATAGAGACTTTCTATCTCACGGATAGATGAGCGGTTATCACCCGCGAATGTTTCGGGAAGAAAGCCGTTAGGCCAGTAGACCCCGACGCGTACGCTGCGTTAAAGCGAACAACTAAGCGCTAAGAAGAATCTCTTTTTAGAAACTGGATGGTACCGTCCGCGATATGCGGATTCCAGTGACTAAAAAGGGATTTTTTGTTTTTTAAAGAAAGGAACAAAATGAAGTTCAAAGCCAATACACGCCGCCGCGCACTCGAATATGAAAAAGATCTGGTACAGCAGTGGAAGAAAAATAAAACATTTGAAAAGTCGATCGAGCAGCGACCGGTCGATAATTCATATGTGTTTTATGACGGTCCTCCGTTTATTTCGGGTGTACCTCATCACGGAACGCTCTTAAGCTCAATCGTTAAAGACGTCGTACCGCGCTACCAAACGATGAAAGGCAAGCGCGTCGAGCGTGTCTGGGGCTGGGACTGTCATGGTCTGCCAGCGGAGCGCTACACCGAAAAGAAGCTCGGCATCAACTCTCGTGAAGAGGTGATCAATTACGGTATTGAAAAGTACATCATTGCCTGTCGTGAGAATATGGTGCAGACCAGTAGCTTATGGGAAGATACGATTGACCGTATCGGTCGCTGGGTGGACTTTAAGGGCGCGTACAAGACCATGGATAAAGAGTACATGGAGAGTGTCTGGTGGGCGTTTAAGACCCTGTATGAAAAGGGCAAGATCTACGAAGGCGAAAAGGTGCTCATGTACTGCACGCTGGATGCAACACCACTTTCAAAGGCTGAAGTAACCATGGATGCCGGTGCGTATCAAGATGTGACTGATCCAAGCGTGTATGTGAAGTTTAAACTAGCCGATAGCGAGGCTTCGCTTTTGGCATGGACAACAACACCATGGACACTGCCAGCTAATACGGCCTTGGCGGTGAACAAAGATTTTGTGTATGTCGAGGTAGAGCTTGAGGGCGAGGCAATTATTCTAGCTAAGGAATTGGTAGAAAAAGTGCTGACAGATGAAAAGTATCAGTCATTACAGTACCGTGTTGTGCGCGAGCTAAAGGGCAGTGAACTGGTTGGTAAAACGTATCGTCCACTTCTGGGAATCAACCGTGGTGACAACGCACACAAAATTTGGGCAGCCGACTACGTAACAACCGAATCGGGTACAGGAATTGTTCACATCGCTCCAGCCTACGGTGAAGAGGATTTCGATTTGGCACGTAAGAATAAAATACCGGTGGTCCATACAATTGATGAAAACGGCACCTTCACCGAGAGTGACTGGAAGGGTCACAATGTCTGGGAGATTAACAAGACAATCGCCAAGGAGTTGAAAGAGCGTGATATCGTTTGGAAAATCGATTACATCCGCCACAGCTACCCGCACTGTCACCGTTGTGGTACGAAATTGATGTACCGTGCGCACCCGAGCTGGTTTATGGATATCGACGAGCAACGCGAAGAAATGCTCGAAAAGAACGGCAGCATCAATTGGTTCCCAGAGCATGTCAAGAACGGCCGTTTCGCAAAGACTATTGAGCAGGCGCCGGACTGGAACCTCTCGCGGGACCGTTTCTGGGCGACGGCGATGCCAGTTTGGAAGGGGACCGACAAAGACGGCCGGACACATGTCAAGGTTGTGGGGAGCTACGCCGAGCTAAAGGAGCTGAGTGGTGTCGAGCTCGACGACTATCACCGCCCATGGGTCGATGATATTACTTTTGAGATCGATGGCGTCACGTATACACGTATTGATAAGGTGATGGACAGTTGGTTCGAGGCGGGCAGTATGCCATTTGCCCAGTTCCACTATCCGTTTGAGAATAAGTTGAAGTTTGAGCAAAACTTCCCAGGTGATTTTATCGTGGAGTATATCGGCCAGGTCCGTGCGTGGTTCTACTATATGCATGCCATGAGTGTGGCGCTATTCGGTGAAAACTCGTTCAAGAATGTTATCGTAACCGGTAACGTCGCCGGCAATGACGGTCGCAAAATGAGCAAGAGCTACGGCAACTACACCGACCCGAATGAGCTGATGGATCAGTATTCGGCCGATAGCCTGCGCTTCCTGCTTTTGCAGAGCCCGCTCCTCAATGGCGAAGATTTTGCCTTGCAGGATAAGGAAGTTGGCGATGTGGCCCGTAAGCTCTCTATGATCTGGAACATGTATGACTTCTTCACGATGTATGCGGAAGTCGATGGATGGGAATTTACCGGCGACCTGAGCGATCCGTCGCCAGCGCTTACTAACCCGCTCGACCAGTGGGTGATTAGCCGCGTTCACCAGCTTACGCAAGAGGTAGAGAAACATCTTGACGCCTATGATATTCCAAATGCCGTCAAACCAATCCTGCCGTTTATCGAAGATGCGAGTAACTGGTACGTTCGCCGTTCGCGCCGTCGCTTCTGGAAGTCGGGTGACGATACTGATAAGAATAATGCCTACCGCACGCTGCACTATGTGCTTGTTCAGCTCTCACAGGTGCTCGCACCGTTCACGCCGTTCCTCGCCGAAGAGCTCTATCAGAAGCTGACCGGCGGCGAGAGCGTGCACCTGCTCGACTGGCCAAAGACGGGTCACGTGAATGAGCTGGTTGTTAAAGACATGGAAACGGTCCGTGACTACGTTAATCAGGCGCTGAGTATCCGCGCTAAGGAGCGCATGAAAATTCGCCAGCCGCTTGCAAGTGTGACCGTGCCAACGCTCGGCGAGTTCGTTGACTTTGCCGACATCTTGACCGAAGAGCTTAACGTAAAGACGGTTAAGAAGGGCGATGAGTTGACTCTGGATCTCGTGCTTACTGACGAGCTGAAGCGTGAAGGATTGATGCGTGAAGTCGTCCGTCATATTCAAAACGCTCGTAAGCAAGCTGGTCTGAATGTCGACGATCATATTACACTGCAGCTTGATACCGACAGTGAGGAGCTGGAGGCGGCTATCAATGAACACAAAGAGGTGATTGCGGCCGAAACACTCGCCGATGAGCTAGGTCGTCCGGCTGACGGCTATGAGACCGAGGTGAAGGTTGAGGGTATGTTACTCCAGATCAGCTTGGCTCGCTTAGTAGCCTAGCGCCGCCAAGCTACTATACAAAAGAGTCCGGTTTTGCCGGACTCTTTTGGAAGCTAGTTGATATTGACAATATATGATACTTATGCTAATCTAATATTACTAACAACCATAAAATAAACACTGAAAATATGTCATTATTCCACCACATTTCATTCCAGGTAAGCGATCCGCTCGGCGGGGGTCTTCGAGAAGATATCGAGAACGAGCAGCTTGAGGCTGAGGCCATTACTCTTGATGCGCCCGACGGTGATCAACTGGCTGATAGCTGGGCAAAGATTGTCGGCGACGTCAAGAAAGATCCCGATTGGTTCGACTTCTCTGAGGACGACTCAGCAGCTTCGTAGGCACGGACTTTGGTATTATAAAGCTATGGGAATATTTGACGATCTGACTGGTTTTCTTGATGACGTTCGCCAGTTTAGTGATGAGCTCACCGAGCTGAAGGATGACGTCGTCTCATCAGTTACCGATTTCGGGCAAGAAGCTACCGATGCGGTAACGGAGCTTACTGACATAGTGAGCGGTGAATCGACGGAATAATAAAAATGGATTATTTATCTGATGAGGATTTTGACGCGCTAATTACGCGTGCCATGGACGAGTTGCCGCAGGAATATATCAAAGGTCTTGATAACGTGGCGATTCTCATGGCGGATGACCCAACGCCAGAGCAACATACAAAGATGAAGCTCGATGATCAACATCTACTCCTTGGTCTCTACGAGGGAGTGCCGCTAACGCAGCGGGGGAGTGGCTGGACTGGCATGCTGCCAGATAAAATTACTCTATTTAAAAACTCGCTTCTCATGGTGTCGCATACACCTGGCGAGTTGTTTGAGCAGATTAAACGGACACTCTGGCATGAGATGGCGCACTTCTACGGGCTCAGCCATGCCGACATGGACGCACGTCGTCACGACTAGGGTTGTGAAAGCCGCTTATATCTGTTACAATTGGTGAGATTGATTAATAACAAAGGAATCATAATGTCAAAAGCAGTCGTTAAGATTGGTGGCAAGCAATTTATTGTCGCCGAAAAAGAGACCCTCCTGGTGGACCTCCTCCCGGAAGGCACAAAAGAGCTCACGCTTGATGCACTGTTGGTGATTGATGGTGACAACGTCACTGTCGGCACGCCAGCGGTAAAGAACGTAAAGGTCGCCGCTAAGGTTGTCGAAGATCTCGTTAAGGGTGACAAGATCCGCGTTATCCGCTACAAGGCAAAGAAGCGCGTCCACAAGGAAACTGGTCACCGCCAGAAGTACTCAAAGATTGAGATCACCTCGATCAAGTAGTCCCGAAAACCCCGCTCCCAAGCGGGGTTTTTTGATGGTAAATCATACCGCTCGTGCTACAATGGGATGAAGAAGAGGGAAGAGATAAACAGTGGCGACAGTCATATCTGTAACAAATCAAAAAGGTGGAGTAGGGAAAACGACCAGTGCGGTTAATGTTGCCTACTATTTAGCAAAGCAGGGCAAGCAAACGCTTGTTATTGACTTTGATCCACAAGGGAACGCAACGAGCGGCCTCGGGATTGATAAGCAGGGTCTCGAGAAGACCATGGTAGATGTTATCTTGGGCGAAGCGGAACTGAAGGACGTGATCATCCCGACCGAGCACAAGCGTCTTTTCTTGGCGCCGACTACGCCGCACTTGGCGAATACCGAGGTTGAGCTAGCGCAGGCTGAAAAACGCTTTAGCCGTCTTAAGATGGCGGTTGAGACTCTTGATGGCTACGATTACATTATCATTGATAGCCCGCCTAGTTTGAGTCTTCTGACGGTCAATGGGCTAATCGCAGCCCGTTATGTTCTGCTGCCGGTTCAGGCTGAGTTTTATGCCCTTGAAGGGTTAGGGCAGCTTCTGGAGACAATGAAGCTAGTGCGCAAGAGCATGAACCCGACGCTCGACCTACTCGGCGTATTGCCAACCATGGTAGATCACCGTACGACTCTTAGTACGCAGGTACATGAAGAGATTAAGAAACATTTTCCGGGCAAGGTCTTTAAGAATGTCATTCCACGGAATATTCGACTGGCTGAGGCGCCAAGTCACGGCCTGCCGGTAGGGGCGTATGACAAGTTTTCAAAGGGTGCACGTGCCTATAAGGCCGTCACAAAGGAGGTGCTGGAACGTGTCGGCTAAGAAAGGTTTGGGACGAGGGTTTGATTCGTTAATCCCGACTGAGCTCTTGGATGAATCATTTGATCCAACGTCTGCTCAAGATGACAAGGTGAGTGAGCTGCGCCATATCAAACTGACGGAAATCACTCCCGATCCTGATCAGCCCCGCCGCCATTTTGATGAAATGGCGCTCAATGAGCTTGCTGCATCTATTAAGGAGCATGGGATACTGCAGCCGATTGTCGTCATTCCGAAAGACGGTGGCTATCAAATCGTTGCCGGTGAGCGCCGCTACCGCGCAGCCTCTATTGCGGGACTTTTGAAGGTTCCAGCGTTAGTACGAACACTCAGTGCTCAGCACAAGCTGGAATTATCTTTGATTGAAAACCTACAGCGCCGCGATCTTAACGTCTTAGAGACGGCCACGGCGTACCTAAAGCTACGTGATCAGTTTAACCTGACACTCGATCAGATTGGTGAGCGAGTCGGCGGCAAATCAGTCAGCGCCATTAGCAACACGCTGCGACTTCTCCGGCTGCCAGAGTCGGTTAAGACTGCGCTGCTTGATGGACGACTCCGGGAGGGGCAAGCGCGCCCACTGGTGAATCTTGATCCTGAGATTATTGATGAAGTGCTGCCTCAGATCCTTGAAGAGGAGTGGAGTGCGCGCCGAATTGAACAGTTTATTGTTCAATTCAAGAAGCAGGGTGCGCCAAAGGCTAAGAAGCCACTGGCGCGTGTTGCGGCGGTACCTTATGAAGACGATACAAAGCGTCTTGTGTCGCAACTCGGCACGAAGGTGACCATTAAGACAAACGCCAAGGGTGCGGGGCAGATCGTCATTCGCTTTACAAGTGATGATGAGTTCCAGCGCATCCAGTCGATGCTTGGTAACTAGCTAGCTTGGCACCAAAAAACACCTCACGATTGTGAGGTGTTTTTTGGTGCGTTCGGTATTAGAAGAGGCGTACTTTGTCGAATGGCCAGATACGAACGCCGACAGGGCCGACAACATCATAGTACGGGATTAGTCCGAGGCCACTACGTGAATCAAACGAGTAATCACCTACGCGGTGGTCGCCGGCAACGAATAGGCTATCGTCGGCAACGATGGTATCGATATTACCGCTTGTTGGGGAGCCTGGCTGAGAACCTGGATCGTCTGCCTGAGCGCTGTCAGGATTGAACCCTTCGGGATGCTCGGTATTGTAGACGGTGATGGTGCCGTCATTTACGACTACTCGTTCGCCAGGGAAGGCGATGACGCGTTTAACGATAAATTCATCACCTGTATTCATGGTGTAGAGAGGGTTTTTAAAGACGATGATCTCACCACGTTGCGGTACGTAGCTGCGGTTTTGGAGATTCGCCCAGGTGACAGGCAGGCGGTTGACTACGAGGCGATCTCCGGTGTAGAGGGTCGTCTCCATGCTGGGGCCACTGACATTGAAGGTGCGGAATATATAGGTGTTAATTAAGAGCGTACCCACTAGGACACATAGTATAAAAATAAGAATGCCAAGGACGTCTTTTAAGAAGGGGTGGCGCTGCATATAAGAGGTTTCCATATACTTTTTACTATACACAATGATGTGAGTATTACCTAGTGAAGCATAGGCTTTATCGTTTTCAAATCGCCTGGCTACCTGTATACTAAAGGTAGTATTTGTTATGAGACAACCAAAACATTCATCCATCGACGGTTTTGTTCCCCGCCGACCTTCTAATCAGATGGGCGGACAAATTGAGCCTACCACGCCCCGAGCAAGTGGCGTAGGTGGTCTTGTGCGCCCAACGCCACTTCCAGCGAGTGGTCCAATTGAGGCGTCAGTACTCACCCAGACAAATAGGGGCCTGACACGTCGCGATATTGATGATTCGCTAAAGGATATCGATACCCAGCCGCGGACTAGCAAGAAGCCAAAGCGGGCAATTGGCGCCAAGAAGAGTCTGAAGCGCCGGGTTATTTTTTGGACTATTATTGGACTTGTCATATTATCGCTGGTTGCAGCCGGTTGGCTAGCATTTAAGGCACTAACGGCGAGTAACAGTGTCTTTAAAGGCAACTTCCTTGAGGTTCTCCAGAAGGCGCCGCTCAAAGAAGACGCCAATGGTCGAACAAATATTTTGATCTTTGGTACGTCAGAAGATGATCCGGGTCATGAAGCTGCCTATCTAACTGATTCCATTATGGTTCTCAGTGTCGACCAGGATAAAAAGGACGCCAAGATGTTCAACCTACCCCGTGACCTTAATGTTGAGTATGGCGACATGTGTATTCCGGGTAGTCGCGGTAAAATTAATGTGACATACGGCTGCTTCTACGAAGATGGCGCCAATGAGCCTGCTGGTGCCGAAGGTCTTAAGCGTGTCGTCGGCGAGGTGACGGGTCTTGATATGCACTACTATGCGCATGTTAATTACACCGTTGTCCGTCAGGCAGTCGAGGCAGTAGGTGGCGTTACTGTGACAATTGAGAGCCGTGATCCGCGTGGCCAAATGGACCCTAACTTTGACTGGAAGTGTGGTGTCGGTGATCGAAAAGTGTCGAACGCCGAGCGTATTCGCCGTTGTCCACCATCAGGTCATTTTATCGATTTCCCTAATGGACCCGTTAATCTCAATGCTGAGCAGGCACTTTACCTTGCCCAGGCCCGTGGAGCTAGCGGCGGTTATGGACTTGAAAAATCTAACTTTGATCGTGAGAAAAATCAGCAGAAGATCGTGAAAGCACTGCGCGACAAGGCGCTAAGCGCAGGAACACTGACAAATCTGAGCAAGGTGACTGGGTTGATTGATGCATTTGGCGACAATTTGCGAACAAGCTTTGAAACCAAGGAGTTAGCGACACTGGTCGACCTTGCGAAGAATATTCCAAGCGAACAGATTCAATCAATCAGTTTTGTCGACGGTGATACGCCAGTATTATTAGGTGACGGCAATCCGGTGGCGGGCGAATATGAGTATAGTGACCTCCAGCGCTTCATTGCAAAGAAGCTCAGCAATAATCAAGTTGCTATTGAAGAAGCACGCATTGTCGTACTGAATGGTACCGATGTTGCAGGCGTTGCACAACAGGAATCTGACAAATTAACGAGTCAGGGCTTTACGGTGACGGGTATTGATAATGCACCAGAGGGCAACTATGGCAAAGCTACTATCTATCAAATTGGCACAGGTATGCCTGCTACAAAGGCAAAACTCGAATCAATCTACGGTGTAAAGGCTGTCGTAGAGACGCCACCTGTAGCGGTGACGGGTGATACGAACTTCGTTGTTATTGTTGGCCAAGCTCCTGCTTCGCAGTCTCAGTAAGAGAGTGCTATAATAGGGGGAGCTATGGATTTTCTTAAGTCATCAAAACGCCGCACGCTTCTGAGTGAGTTGGCTTATATTGCTCTTAATATTGCCCTCGCGGCGGCAATTCTCGCCGTTGTCGTGGTAACGGAATCAATCTTGGCGGGTATGGGGCTCGTGCTGCTGAGTAAGTGGCGAGTGTTTGCGGTCCGTAGTCGCTACTGGATGGCTAACATTAAAGCCAATCTGGTTGATACGATCGTCGGTCTAAGTGTTGTTGTGTTGATTAGCGCGGCAACAGGCGCTTTTGTAGCGCAGGTGATTCTAACGCTTCTGTATGTGGCTTGGTTGCTATTGATCAAGCCCCGCTCTAAGCGGGTCTTTGTGGCGATTCAGGCGGCTGCTGCGGTGTTCTTCGGAGTAACTGCCCTGATGACGATTTCGTACAGCTGGCCGGCAGCTGCTGTTGTGATTGGTATGTGGGTGATTGGCTATGCAAGTTGCCGTCATATCTTAAGTACCTACGAAGAGGCGCATAGCTCGTTCTATAGTCTTGTTGCCGGCTTGTTTTATGCCGAACTGGGTTGGTTGGCGTATCACTGGACTTTTGCTTATGACCTTCCTCTTTTTGGAGCAGTGAAGATCCCGCAGGTAGCATTGATTGGCTTGGCGCTCACTTTCCTAGGAGAGCGGGTCTATGCAAGCTATCGTCGCCATGATCATATCCGATCTGCGGACGTACTATTGCCAGTACTGTTATCGACAAGTATTATTTTAATCGTACTGTTTTTCTTTAATCGTATCGGGACGGGCTCACTTTAAGCAAAGATTAAGCCGGTCACCATAGAGTAGGGGGGATATGAAAGACCATAGCGAACAACAACAGCCAGCATCTAGCGAATCGACAGAGAAAACTACCCCTGTCTTGCCGCCGCTTGAGAAGATACCAGAGCAAAAGCCGCAGAAAACGAGTAAGCGTCGCCGTCGATTCACATGGGCGGTAGTGCTCCTGCTGCTTTTCTGTGGATTAAGTGTCTACGGGGGCTACCGTCTTTCGGAGGTAGTTCGCGAGCAGGGTATTGGCGGCACCACCCCCCGTACGGTGGTGTCGAATGATGGCAATAAAGTCGTAACACCGACTGAAGCGAGTATTAGTGGGGTTGTCGAGAAGGTGTCGCCGAGCATCGTTTCAATCGTCACCGAGACAGAAGCGGCTTCACTGCGAGGTATTACCACCCAGGCGGGTGCGGGCACTGGCATGATTGTGAGTGCAAATGGCTATGTTTTGACTAATAAGCATGTTATCGAGGGGACTAATCGAGTAACGGTCGTGCGGAGTGACGGGACGACTCACGAGAATGCACGACTCGTAGGAGTAGATCCATTAAATGATATCGCTTTTCTGAAGATTGATGGCGTCTCTGATCTGCCTGCTGTGGAGCTGGGTGACTCAAGCTCGCTTCGGGTTGGGCAGTCTGTCGTGGCGATTGGCAATTCTCTGGGTCAGTACCAAAATACGGTTACAAGTGGTATCGTGTCGGGCGTTGGTCGCCCTGTGTCGGCACAGTCGGGCGATACCGTCGAGAACCTTAATGACCTTATCCAGACCGATGCCGCTATTAATCCGGGTAACTCCGGTGGGCCACTGCTAAATCTTCAAGGGCAAGTTATCGGTATCAATACGGCTGTCGCTCAGGATGCTCAGGGGATTGGTTTTGCCATTCCAATTAATGCCGCCAAAGGTATGATTAAGGGCGTGCTGGCAAGTGGTAAGGTGGAACGCGCGTACATTGGCGTGAACTACGTCACAGTCACTCCTGAAGTTGCCCGTCAATATAATCTATCGGTTAAAACTGGTGCATATGTCGTTGCATCTGAAGGTGGCCGTTCGGCTGTGGTGTCAGGTAGTCCAGCGGATCGTGCCGGAATCAAGGAAGGTGATGTTATCACAAAAGTAAACGGTATTGATGTGGGCCAAGCTGGTGATGTTGCAAGCTTAGTAGGGGAGTACGCTCCGGGTGATACTATCGAGCTGACAATTTTCCGTGATGGGCGATCGCAGACACTGCGTGTTACGCTTGCTGCGTATGCCAGCTAGGTTCGTACAAAATCGAGGATAAAACCGCGTGACGTTGCCAGGGCGAAGCCCTGGCGCTTTGCTGCTTGAACAATTGCTGGATGCTGGCGCGGGTCGGCTTCGATAAACATGTGACCACCATGCGCGAGGTGATCAGGAGCTTGTTCGATCAGACGGTTAATGAGTGCCAATCCTGCGTGTTCGGCAAAGAGGGCGAGCTCAGGCTCGTAATTGGTTTCAGGGGAACGCTCCCATTCAGGGTCGACGTACGGAAGGTTGGCAATGATGTATTGTGCTGTGAACGGGTACTCGGCTAGGAGGTTGCTCTGCAGGCATAGAACATCCGCATCAAGGGTCTTTGCATTTTCTTGGGCCACCTTGAGCGCATATCGACTAACATCGACAAGCGTGACATCGAGCTCGGGTAGGGCGAGCTTTGCGCTAATACCAAGACAGCCGCTACCGGTGCCAACGTCGACAAGACGACGTTTATGAAGGGGGAGTTGTAGTTGACGGTCGGCTTCAAGCAAGAGGTCAATAATCGCCTCTGACTCTGGACGAGGAATAAGGGTCGACGGAGTGACCTTGAACATGTGTCCATAAAACTCTTTGTGACCGATAATGTAGGCTAGTGGCGTGCGCTCAAGGCGGAGATGGAGGCGGGCGTTGGCAACTTCTACTTGCCGGGCCGTTAAGTGGTCATCTCCATGGGCGTGTAGGTACGTGCGGCCGTGCTGGAGCGTGTGGGCGAGAATAATTTCGGCATCGAGCTTCGCTGATTCAACGCCCACTGTTGCCAGCTGCTTGGTTGCGTCCTGGAGCCAGGCGCTAATTGCTGGCGTTTTTAGCGGCAAGTTCGCGTTCATATGCCTGCAGATGCTCGATTAAATCTTCTATAGACCCGTTCATGGCTGCCGGGATATTGCTGCGAGAATAGCCGATACGGTGATCGGTAATGCGGTCCTGCGGGAAGTTGTAGGTGCGGATTTTCTCGCTGCGGTCACCTGAGCCGATCAGGCTACGGCGTTCTGCGGCAAGTTTAGACTGCTCTTCATCAATCTTTTGTTGGAGAAGGCGACTGCGAAGGACACTAAGCGCCTTCTCCTTATTCTTGATCTGGGATTTCTCATCCTGGTTAGTTACAACGAGGCCAGTTGGCAGGTGAGTAATACGCACAGCTGAGTCGGTCGTGTTAACGCTTTGACCGCCGTGGCCGCCAGCGCGGTAGACGTCGATTTTGAGATCGTTTGGCCCAATCGCAATGTCGGTCTCTTCAGCCTCTGGTAAGACGGCAATAGTGACGGTACTGGTGTGGATGCGTCCTTGTGATTCGGTTGCAGGGACGCGCTGGACGCGGTGCACACCTGATTCGAATTTCAGTTGCGAGTACGGAGCCTCACCCGATACACCGAAGACAACTTCTTTATAGCCGCCGGTATCGTTGGCGCTTTCGCTGATGAGTTCGGTCTTGAGGCTATGTGATTCACAGTAACGCAGATACATGCGGTAGAGTTCGGCGGCAAAGAGGCTGGCCTCGTCGCCACCAGCGCCGGCACGGATTTCAATAATGACATTTTTTTCATCGTTAGGGTCCTTTGGCGCGAGCATGATAAAGAGCTCGTCCTCGAGGGTGGCAAGCTTATCTTCTGTGTCGCTGACTTCCATCTTGGCAAGTTCGGCGAGTTCGTCGTTGCCGCTAGCAAGTTCTTTTGCTTCTCGGAGTTGCCCTTCGAGCGTCTGGCGCAAAGTGGCCTTTTCGATGATGCCTTCTAGCTCGGTGAATCGCTTATTCTTGGTGCTGAATGCCGGATCGGCGTAGGCGTTGGGGGAGGCGAGAAAATCGCCAAGCTCGGTGTGTTCACGGGTTAGTTCGTCGATATTGAGATTAATCGTTGGCATGTTCTACTTTCTATCATATAAAAAGAGACTGTCGAAGAACAGTCTCTTTGGGGTGCAATGCTAGTTTTCGCTAGTTTGCTTAGCGCGCTTAGCGGCTGCTTTCTTGGCTTTGCTTGCGAGGGCTTCCTTGCGAGCTTCGGCAGCTGCGAACTTAGCCTTGAAGCGGTCAACACGACCTTCGGTGTCGATAATCTTCTCTTCACCGGTAAAGAATGGGTGAGAGGCTGATGAGATGTGGACCTTTACGAGCGGGTACTCGTTGCCATCTTCCCATTTAATGGTGTCGGTGGTCTGCGCGGTTGACTGCGTCAAAAAGGCAAACCCAGCCACATCGTCGCTAAATACGACTGGGCGGTAATCTTGTGGGTGTATACTGCTTTTCATATCTTGACTATTTTACCGCGAACAGGGGCAAAAGTCAAAGATATGCTACTTGCGGCGCAGATAGCGACGAACTGCGCGTGTCGAGAGGAAGCTCACTACGCCTATGGCAATCGCGATGGCGACTAGAATAGAGAGATTGGTAGGGGTGGGTTCGGTAAAAAAGCCTGTGTTGGGCGCCCCTGGGGTTATTGAGGTCGTAGTTGGGCCGTTGTAGCTATTACTACTATAAGAATCAGTGCCGTATGCCTGTGCGACCACTTGAGCGGGGGACCAATGCGAGAACTGGGGAGTAAATTTTATTTCCATGCCTTGCTATTTCCTAAGCGTAAGCAGTAGTATTAGTACTAAGTAAAAAGCATGAGGAGGAAAAACACAAGATGCAGGCTACTTACTTTGGATTTTTAGGGCTAGGTACCGCTGAGCTGATCATTATTTTGATCATCGTGCTGCTACTTTTCGGAAGCACACAGCTACCTAAGCTGGCACGTAGTCTCGGCCAATCAGCAAAAGAACTTCGCAATGGTATGAATGACGCCAAGGGTGGAAAAACCACTACTAAGGCTGACTCGAAAACCAAGGAATAGTTTTAGATCATGCGTCAGGTGGCTAATGGATCACGAATGAGCTCTATCATGACGCTTCATGGTCACTTGAAGGAAGCACGAAACCGCTTGTTTATTGTCTTTGCGGTTTTCGTGCTTTTTACATGTCTGGCTTATTATTTCCACGAGCGACTGATGACGAGCTTGCTCGCCCCACTCGGCGGACAGACTTTATCATATCTTAATCCAGGGGGTGGCTTCAGCTTTGTTTTTTCTGTCACCATGTGGGCGGGATTGGCGCTGACGACCCCAGTTATTATCTATAGTATCTACAAGTTTATCGCGCCAGCATTGCCACAGAAGGCCCAGTCGCGCGGTGGGCTCATTTTTATAAGCTCCTATCTATTGTTTGCCGCGGGTGCATTGTTCGGATACATGTACGCTATTCCAGGCGCGCTCCAATTTTTGATCGGCTTTGGTGATGAATTTGTGCAGGCCATGCTGACGGCTGATGCATATCTGAATTTTGTATTGGTGTATACGATTGGTTTGGGCATTTTGTTCCAGATCCCTATTTTAATGATGATTACTCATTGGATCACTCCTTTAAAGCCGCTGCGTTTACTAAAGTTTGAACGGTATGTGATTGCAATTGCGTTTGTTGCAGCGGCAATTATTACACCAACACCCGATATTGCTAACCAGGTGGTTGTCGCGGCGCCATTTATAGGTATGTATCAAGTGGGGCTTGTGGGGGTGTCATTGTCGCACTGGCGTCATAAGCGTGCCGAGCGTGGCAAGATGAAGGAGAAGGGTAATTCGGTTGCGGCTGTATCGAATGTTGCTCCAGGTACATTGCAAGCGTTGAAGCCGGCGATAGTGGCAACTGCGACGATTCAGCAGCCGGAGCTGTCTGCTCGGCATCGGACTGTAAGAGCAGGGAAGAGTCTTGATGGGCTCAGTGTGCCGCGATCACAACCGCCGCGACCAGCGACTCGGCAAGTTGCTGTGCCACCTCGAAATTCAGCTACGCCAGCGCGCACGGCAGTGGCTAATTCCGGTAGCCGACCGGTGATGGATATACTAGTGTCAGCCTCATCGCCTAGCGTACTTGACACTAGTCCTTAAACTGCTTATGATACGAGCAACGTATCAAATCAAATAGCAAAAGGATCTTATCGGTATGATCAAAACACAGGTCGGTCAGCTGCTTCAAAAGGAAATGGATCGTAAAGACTTCCTGCGACATGTGGGTGTTGCAGTGGTAGTGATTGCCGGTGTGCCAACGCTACTTAGTGCGTTAAATCGCATGCAAGGCGGAGCGCAGCAAAAGGCGTCATCACAATCGCTTGGTTATGGCGCAAGCGCTTATGGTGGCGGCAGCAAGCCGACTCAGTCTTAGAGGGGTCTTCACCTCTGGACAAATAGTACCGTTTTTGGTACTATTTTCTTTGTACAAGCAATTAATGACACAGTTTTCGCACGTACTCCTGGCTCTCAGGCGCGAAAACGAGGAAAAAGGAGTTTTCTCACATGGCAGTATCTGTCGATATTAAAGCTCTGCTCGAAGCTGGTGTTCACTTTGGACACAAAACGAGCCGTTGGCACCCTAAAATGGCACCTTACATTCACAGTAAGCGCCAGGATAGCCACATCATTGACCTAACTAAAACTGTTGAAGGTCTTGATGTTGCACTACCATTCCTAACCCAGGTTGCAACAAGCGGCAAGCAGGTGCTGTTTGTTGGTACTAAGAAGCAGGCTAAGGATATTGTCCGTACTGCGGCAACAAGCATCAACCAGCCATTTGTGACTGAGCGCTGGATTGGCGGTATGCTGACCAACGTGAACACCGTGGCAGCTCAGATCAAGAAGCTCAAAGATCTTGAAAAGCGTATGGCAAGTGGTGACCTTGAAAAGCGTTACAACAAGCTTGAAGTCCAGCGTTTCCAGGAAGAAATTGACCTGCTTGAGTCTAAGTACGGCGGCATCAAGGACCTAAACGGCAAGCCGGGCGCTATCGTTGTTGTTGACGTTATCGCTGATGCAAACGCTATTAAGGAAGCAAAGACTCTCGGTATCCCTGTTGTTGGTATCGTTGACACAAACGCAAACCCAGGTGAAGTTGACTACGTTATCCCAGGTAACGACGACGCAATCAAGGGTCTGCAGCTGTTGCTCGACTACTTTACTGCAGCGGTTGCTGAAGGTGCTGGTACTGTTAAAACAGAGGAGAAATAGGGAATGGGCGTTTCAATTGAAGATATCAAGAAGCTAAAAGAACTAACCGGCGTTGGTCTTGGCGACGCCAAGCAGGCACTCGTTGATGCTGAAGGCGATTTCGACAAGGCACTTGAAGAAATGCGCAAGAAGGGTCTGACGAAGGCTGAGAAGAAGGGTGACCGTGAAACTCGCGAGGGAATCATTGACAGCTACGTTCACAGTGGCCGTATTGGTGTTGTGATCGAAGTGAACTGTGAGACTGACTTTGTTGCTCGTCTTGACGACTTCAAGGAACTTGCTCACCAGCTTGCAATGCAGGTTGCTGCAATGGCTCCTGAGTATGTCTCAGAGGAAGATATTCCAGCTGAAGAAGTTGAGCGCGTAAAGGCAGAACTACTTGCAAGCGAAGATCTTCAGAAGAAGCCTGAAAACATGCGCGAGCAAATCGTTGCAGGTCAGCTTAAGAAGCACTTTGCCGACAAGGTTCTTATGAGTCAGACGTACATCCTTGACGACAGTATGACCGTTGAAGGTCGCATCAAGGAGCAGATCGCTAAGAGCGGCGAAAACATTCGTGTTAGCCAGTTCAAGCGCATTGAGCTAGGTGTGAACGCTTAGGTTACTCTGTTGCATGCAACAAAAACCGGCCAAATTGGCTGGTTTTTGTTTTTATGGTATAATATCTGTATGGAAAGCATGCCTAATAATTCAGAGAGCGAGAATGTGCGACTGGGTCGCTTGACCCGTATGTTTGGTAATATTGCCGTATGGCGAGTCGAAAAGGGTGCATCAAAGGTGACGCTAAATCCTGTCCTTGGGCTAGGGGCTAATCTTGACGATGCCGTCATTGACTACACTCAAGCTAAATTAAGTGAAAAGGGGTTTGTGACTCATATTGAGCAGGATCTAATTGAAAGTGGCAGCGAGGTGAAGATGCCGCGCGATAGATTGTTCGTTGACTTCCGCCCGAAGAAGTAACGCATGGTTAACTATTCTTGGCACACCCCATAGGGGTGTGCTTTTTATGTCTACTTTGGCGAAGTCGGCGAGAGGTATGGTTTAATAGAAAGCATGAGCACTATCGCGTTACGGGTGAGGCAGCGCGGCTTCACTATTGTTGAACTTTTGATTGTTATCGTCGTCATCGCTATTTTGGCGGCTATTACTATCGTGGCATTCAATGGCATTCAGGACCGGGCGAGAGCCTCGGCGGTGGTGTCTGACCTGACGGCTGCTGCCAAGCAGCTTAAGATTGACCAAGCCAACAACGGGGCATTCCCGACCACTCTTGCTTTGGCTGATGGCGGTCAGGGGATAAAATCCAGTCCAGGGACAACCTATACCTATGCTGTCGACAATGCAACTACTCCGCAGACCTTTTTGTTAACTGCCGGTAATACCGGTAATTTTGGTCTTGTCACTGAGAGCGGTAGTGCGAAGATAAATATTGCAAAGGGCGCGGTTGCACCGAATGCTCTGCTGGTAGACGGAGTGGTAACGAGCTCCCCGTACCACTCGGTGTCTACTGGACTCCAGTCGGTGAAGGTTACCTTGGACTCGGTAAGGGATGTGTCGGCACTGAGGATATGGCATTACTATGCCGATGGTCGCACCTACAATGCAACTAGAACAGAGGTAAGCGAGGACGACGTCAACTGGACGACCGTGTTCGACAGCGCGGTTTCGGGGACGTACGCCGAGAGCGCTAATGGTAGGGTGCATAGATTTGACTCTAAGCGTGTGCGCTATGTTCGCGACTGGTTGAACGGTTCGAATGTAAACACCGGTAATCACTGGGTGGAAATTCAAGCTTATTAAACCCCATCAACACCGGCACTTAGCCGGTGTTTTTGCTATAATAAAATCAGATTAACAAGCGAGGAACCATGTTTGATACTAAACCGTACGAAACGAAGATGAACCAGGCAATTACTCATTTCGAGGAAGAGCTAAAAAAGGTTCGCACAGGCCGATCTCACCCAAGCATGCTCGATGGTGTTCGCGTCGAGGTATACGGCCAGCAGATGCCGCTTAATCAGGTGGCTAATATTACTGCGCCAGAGCCACAAATGCTTCAGGTGACACCCTTTGATCCAAGTAACGTTCAGGCGATTGCCGGTGCGATTCGTGCCGACCAGTCACTTGGATTCAATCCAAGCGACGATGGTCGTCTAGTCCGCGTCCCTGTGCCACCCCTTACTGAAGAGCGCCGCAAACAGCTCGTCAAGCAGACTGGTGAGAAGGTTGAAGAGACGCGTATTGCACTGCGCAATATCCGACAGGATGCGTTTAAGGATGCTAAGCGAAAGAAAGATGCTAAGGAACTCTCTGAAGATGATGTGAAGCGTATCGAGAAAGAAATCGATCACTTGATCTCAGGTTTCCAGGAAAAGATCGAGCAGATCTTTAAGGCTAAAGAGAAGGATATCCTCACGATTTAGTCGTGGGGATGTTGCTATATGGCTACCGAAGAGGTTCAAGTATTGCCTCAGCACGTTGGTTTTATCGTTGATGGTAATCGGCGCTGGGCAAAGCAGCACGGCCTGCCGACGTACGAGGGGCACATGGCCGGCTACAACGCCATCCATGAGGTCGCCGAGGCTGTTTTTGATGCCGGCGTGCCTTACATGTCGGCTTATATCTTCAGTACCGAAAACTGGAAACGGAGCGAGGAAGAGGTGAGTCGACTTATGGGTTTGGTACTGAAGCTGCTGACGGCCGATTTGCCTATCTTTGAAAAAAAGAACATACGACTGCGTGTACTAGGGAGTCGCGACAGGGTAAGCCCTAGAATCGTAAAGGCAATCGATGAGGCAGAGGCGCGTACGGCGAGTAACACGGCCGGAACGTTGGCTGTGTGCTTTAATTACGGCGGTCAGCTTGAGATTGCCGAGGCGTGCAAAAAAATTGTTCAAGACGGCGTAGCTGCAGATAGGGTGACTCCAGAGTTGATTGCAGAGCATCTCTACGCACCAGAGGTGCCGGCGATCGACTTGATTGTGCGCACAAGTGGCGAGCAGCGTCTGAGTAATTTTATGCTGTGGCGCGCGGCTTATAGTGAACTACTATTTTTTGATAAGCCGTGGCCTGACATGACAAAGGACGACGTGGTCGCTATACTGAAAGAATATGCACGGCGACAACGCCGATTTGGAGGGTAAATGTTACTACTAGGAATTATTATCGGTCTACTCGCACTCGTCTTTTTAGTCGTTGTTCATGAGCTTGGGCATGCCATTGTGGCGCGCCGCAATGGCGTTGTGGTTGAGGAATTTGGTATTGGGTTTCCGCCGCGCGCCTGGGGGCGAAAGCTAAAAAACGGTATTCTCCTGAGTCTCAACTGGCTGCCGCTAGGTGGGTTTGTAAAATTGCAGGGGGAGCATGACGCCGCAGAAGGCAAGGGCGATTACGGCGCAGCAACCTACTGGCAGAAGACAAAGATTCTCTTGGCCGGCGTGGCGATTAACTGGCTAGTCGCGGCACTATTGCTAACCGTACTTGCTTGGACAGGACTGCCGAAAGTACTACCAAATCAATTTACCGTAGCGGGCGATACATCTGTCCAGAAGCGTCCCGTTGAAATCCAGACACTGAGTGCGGGTTCGCCAGCCGATAAAGCTGGTCTCAAATCTGGTGACGGTATACTTCGTTTTGATGGTGCGCCGGTTGAGGACGCTCAGTCGCTAGTTGCGGCTGCTAAGGCAAATGCAGGCAAGACTGTCGAGGTAATTTACAGCCGGGGCGGGGAAGAGGCGACGACAAAGGTGACGCTTCGTGAAGATAATGCGCAGGGCGAAGGATTCCTTGGCGTAGGTCCGATCCAGCGTAGCGTTACGCGATCAACGTGGTCGGCACCAATTGTCGGTTTTGCGACAGCCGCACAGTTGACGACGGCATCATTCCAGGGGCTTGGCGAGCTCGTCGCTAATGTATTTAAGGGTATCGTCTTCCAGTTTAGTCCCGAAAGTACTGTGCGCGAAGCGGCTGGAGATAATCTTGCGAAAGCGGGAGCTAGCGTCGCAGGCCCAGTCGGTGTACTAGGCGTCATTTTCCCGGCGGCCGAGAAAGCTGGTCTGACACAGGTCATCTTCTTGACGGCAATCGTTTCTCTTAGCTTGGCACTTATGAACGCGCTACCAATTCCTGCGCTCGATGGTGGCCGTTGGTTTGTAATGACGGTTTTCCGTTTACTAAAGAAGCCGCTCACTAAGGAGCGTGAGGAAAAGATTCAGGGCGCTGGCTTTATGTTTCTGATGTTCCTTATTATTGTCGTGACGATTGCCGATGTCAGAAAATTCTTCTAAGATTAGTCCAGCTTCGTCAGTGCGCTGGCCGGTCTTTTGGCGTGTACTGGCGCTTGTCACCTGGGTGATTGTCGGCTTCTTGCTGGCATCGCTCTTGGTGCTTGCTATTGCGCAGGGACTTACGCTTCTCGACGTGCCACTTAGTGAACTTAATGAGTCGGTAGTGAATACGGCTGCAGCGGGCTTGGTGTACTTACTCTCGGCGCTCATTGTTATTGGAGTGCCGCAGATGGTGCGGCGTATGATGGCGACCCGAGAAGATATGGGGATTCATCGATTGCCGACGTGGCGTGATATTGCACTCGCACCAGCGGGGTTTGTGGTGTATTTTATTGCATCTGCAATTGTGACGAGCGTCGTTACAGGAATTATTCCTGGGTTTGATGCCAATGAGACGCAGGACGTTGGGTTTGCTGATCTTTCGCAAACTTATGAATACGTCTTGGCGTTCCTGACACTGGTTGTGCTGGCTCCTGTAGCGGAAGAGCTGCTATTTCGTGGTTACCTCTACGGTAAGCTCCGTAAGTGGGTGGCAGTTTGGTTGGCAGCGCTTGTTGCTAGTATTGTGTTTGGGGTCGTTCACGGGCAGTGGAATGTCGGAGTGGATGTTTTTGTACTGAGCCTCGTAATGTGCGCTCTACGCGAGGTGAGTGGCAGTATCTGGGCAGGGATGCTGCTGCATATGCTCAAAAACGGTCTTGCGTTTTATCTTCTCTTTGTAAATCCAACACTTTTGAATACAATAGGAGGGTAATGATGCAGCGAATTGCCCCCGTTATCTTTTCTATAACGCCGCTTGGTCGGTAGTTTCTTTTTATATCCACAACTTTCAATGACGACTAAATAAGGAATATTCTCATGCGTGTATCCAATCTTTTTACTAAAACTAGCAAAACCGCACCAGGTGATGAGGTAGCGAAGAATGCCCAGCTCCTGATTCGTGCCGGTTTTATTCACAAGGAAATGGCCGGTGTCTATGCTTATCTACCTCTAGGCAAGCGTGTGCTTGAAAAAATTGTACAAATTATCCGCGAGGAGATGGATGCGATTGGCGGTAACGAAATTAGCCTGACCGCACTCCAGCAGAAAGACGCATGGGAAGCGTCGGGCCGTTGGAGTGATGACGTCATGGATGTCTGGTTTAAGACAAAGCTTGCTAACGGCAGCGAGCTTGGCTTGGCACCTACTCACGAAGAGCCGCTCACAAAGCTCATGAAGAGCTTTATTAGCAGTTATAAGGATCTGCCGGTCTACCCATACCAGTTCCAGATCAAGTTTCGCAACGAGCTTCGCAGTAAGAGTGGTCTGATGCGTGGCCGTGAATTTTGGATGAAGGACCTCTACAGCTTTAGTCGTACGCAAGAAGAGCATGATGCCTTTTATGAGAAGATTAGCGAGGCATACGACCGTGTCTACGCTCGACTTGGCTTGGGTGAAATTACCTATAAAACATTTGCAAGCGGCGGTAGCTTTGCTAAGTATAGTCACGAGTTTCAGACGCTGAGTCCAGTTGGCGAAGATAAGATTTACGTTCACGAAGGCAAGCGCATTGCTATTAATGAAGAAGTGTACAACGACGAAGTGCTGGCTGACCTTGGTGTTTCTCGCGACGAGCTAGTTGAAAAGACGGCCGTTGAGGTAGGTAATATCTTCACGCTGGGTACAAAATTTTCGGATGCACTCGATCTTTGCTACACGGATGAAGATGGTACAAAAAAGCAGGTGATCATGGGTAGCTATGGTATTGGCCCGAGCCGAGTTATGGGTTTGATTGCGGAGCACTTCAGTGATGATAAAGGGCTTGTTTGGCCTGAGAGCGTTGCGCCAGCTAAAGTTTACCTTGTCCGTATTGGCGGAGAGGCGGCTGTCGAGCACGCTGATGCGCTTTACCAAGAACTGACGAGCAAGGGGATTGAAATTCTGTATGATGATCGCGACGACCGTCCAGGCGCTAAGTTTGCTGACGCGGAACTCATGGGTATTCCGTACCGACTCACCGTAAGTGATCGTTTGATTGAGGCAGGCCGGTATGAGCTGACCTCAAGGGCGACAGGGGAGACGATTCTCTTGACGCACTCAGAATTGCTTGCTAAACTGGGATGATTGTAAACGACGGAGTGAGGGTTTACACTACATATAGCGTATGAAGTGTCATTAACGACACTATTTAATTGAAACTAAAGGAATATAAACTATGAAAAAACTGTATCAGATCACTGAAGAAGGTAAAAAAGAGCTTGAGCTTGAGCTGACCGACCTTAAGGGTCGCCGTGGCGCCATTGCCGAGAAGATTGCTAACGCCCGTGACGTTGGTGACCTCAGCGAGAACGCTGAGTATGATAGCGCTCGTGAAGAGCAGGGGCTTGTTGAGAGCCGTATCGCAGAAATCGAAGATATTTTGCTTAATGCTGAGTTGATTAAGTCTGGCAATAAGTCAAAAGTTGGCCTTGGTAGCAAGGTAGAGCTTAAGACTGGCGCTAAGACCGTAACATATTACGTTGTTGGCCCGGTTGAGGCTGATCCGCTTGAGGGTAAGATTAGTAACGAATCGCCAATCGGCCTTGCTCTTATGGACAAGAAGGTGGGTGACGTTGCCACTATCACCACTCCAAAGGGTGATATTAGCTACGAAATCGTTAGCATTGCCTAGGTAGTGACAGTCGCTACAAAACGCCACCCTCATCGCGGGTGGCGTTTTACTTGTGCTATACTGTAACAGATATGGCAACACTCCAAGACTACCGTGACGAGCGACTCCGTAAGCTCGAAGAACTCAAGAATTTAGGTATTAATCCATACCCGGCTGACAGACATCGTACGCATATGGCGGGTGACGGCGTGGCTCGTTATGGCGAGCTGGAAGGTCAAACTGCGACTATCGCTGGCCGCGTAACGGGTATCCGTAAGTTCGGTAAACTCGCATTTATTGTCCTCAAAGACGCAAGTGGCTCAATCCAGCTCTTCTTGCATGCGCCGGACGTAGCCGCGCTTGATGCTGCGAATGGTGTTATGGGTATGAGTGAATTGCCACTTCTTGATACTGGAGATTTTGTTGAAGCCACCGGCCAGGTCATTAAGACGAAGACCGGTGAAATCTCACTTGGCGTTAAGACGCTACGCCTGCTTACAAAGAGTCTGCGCCCGACGCCAACAGAGCTTACGAGTAAAGAGGAGCGCCTGCGTCGTCGCTACCTCGATATGAGCGTTAACGAAGAAGTGCGACAGCGTTTTATTCGTCGTACAAAATTTTGGCAGGCAACTCGCGACTACTTGAATGAGCATGGCTTCTTAGAGGTCAATATTCCGGTTCTTGAGCATACAACTGGTGGTGCTGACGCGAATCCGTTTGTTACTCACATGGATGCCCTTGATCAGGATTTCTACTTGCGCATTAGTCATGAGCTACCGCTGAAGCGTTTATTGGGTGCCGGCTACGAGAAGGTCTACGATATTGGGCCGCGCTTTCGAAACGAGAACTACTCTGATGAGCACCTGCCAGAACACGTAGCGATGGAATGGTACTGGGGTTATGCCAACTGGCAGGATGGCATGAAGTTTATGGAGGATATGTACAAGCGTGTCCTCGAGCAAACATTCGGAACGCTCCAGTTTAAGCTCGGTCGCTTCGATGTTGATATGAGCGGTGAATGGGAAGTCTGGGATTACGCCACGATTATCAAGGAGCGTTACGGCATTGACGTGTACGAAAGCTCTCTTGATGAAGTGAAGAAGGCTCTAAAAGACAATGGCCTAGAAGTGGAGCAGACCGAAAACCGTGCCCGTGGCATCGATAAGCTATGGAAAAACATTCGCAAGGATGTCGCTGGTCCGGTATGGCTGATTAATACGCCAAAGTTTATTAGTCCGCTCGCTAAGAGCAACCCAGACGATGACCGTGTCGTGCAGCGCTTCCAGCCGGTGATTGCCGGTAGTGAGCTCGGTAACGGTTTCTCGGAGCTTAATGACCCAATTGATCAATTGAACCGCTTTACGGAGCAGCAGGCGATGCGCGAGGCGGGTGACGATGAGGCGATGATGCTTGATATTGATTATGTTGAGATGCTGGAATACGGCATGCCGCCAGCGTGTGGCTGGGGCTACAGCGAGCGGGTTTTCTGGATCTTTGAAGGTGTGACGGCTCGTGAAGGTGTGCCGTTCCCGCAGTTGCGTACGGAGTACGACGCGACAACAAAGGCGATTTACCCTGACATCCAGCTGCATTAAGCCGCTTAATGACCGCTAGGGGCTTTATCCCGGACATCACCTCGGTGTCCGGGATTTTATGCTATCCTAAGATTAGATAAAGGGGGTGAGATGATAGAACTTCGCGGTGTCACGAAGACGTACGGCAATAAAAAGGCGGCTTTTACAGCGCTTGATAATGTGTCGGTGACGATACCAGAGGGGGCGACAGTTGCTATTGTCGGTAAAAGTGGCTCGGGCAAGAGTACGCTCATGCATGCCATTAGTGGCCTCGATCGACCGCAGTCGGGTGAGGTAATTATTGAAGGTCAGGATATCCTTAAGCTCAAGCCTCGTCAGATTGACCAGTTCAGGGCGCGTACGATTGGTTTCATTTTTCAGGCATTCTTTGTGCAGGCTAATGATACGTGTTACCAAAATGTAGTACTGCCGCTCGAAATCGCGCGCGTACCACGCTCTGAGCGGCGAGCGCTCGTCGAAGCCGCCCTTAAAGAAGTGGAGCTAGGCGATAAAATCATCAGCAAGGCACGTAACCTGAGCGGTGGCCAAAAGCAGCGTCTCGCGATTGCCCGTGCAATCGTTAATAAGCCGAAAATTATTTTTGCCGACGAGCCAACGGGCAACCTCGATTCAACCACGGGTGAAAAGATTGAAGATCTGCTTTTTAGTTTAAATAAATCGCTCGGTACGACACTGGTAATTGT